>JAGGNC010000258.1 GCA_017886405.1 Pseudomonas sp.
GGCCGGAACTTGCACCCTACGCCGAGCAGTTACTCGCCCAATACGTCGCGCTGCATCCAGGCTTTCAGCGCCTGGTATTTGCCAATGGGCGCGTCGTCCTCACCTTGTTAATTGGCGATGCCCTAGAACTGCTCGGGCAACTGGATGGCCAGGTCGACGCCTGGTTTCTCGACGGCTTCGCCCCGGCGAAAAACCCGGACATGTGGACGCCAGAACTGTTTACCGAGCTGGCCAGGCTGTCCCACGCCCGCACTACCCTGGGCACCTTTACCAGCACCGGCTATGTGCGCCGCCGGCTTAACGAGGCCGGTTTTAAGATGAAGCGGGTGCCGGGCCTGGGGAAGAAATGGGAAGTGCTTAAAGGCGGCTATATCGGCACAGTTGAGGCGACCGAAAAGCCTTGGTTTGCTCGCCCGCCGCAACCTGTTGGTGCACGCAGCGCTCTGGTCATTGGTGCAGGCCTGGCGGGTTGCGCCACCGCCAACAGCCTGGCCCAGCGCGGCTGGCAGGTCACCCTACTGGAGCGTCATAACGCCATTGCCCAGGAAGCCTCGGGCAACCCGCAGGGCGTTCTGTATCTCAAGCTCTCGGCCCATCACACCTCGCTTTCTCGCCTGATCGTCAGCGGCTATGGGCATACACGCCGGCTGCTGGAGCGCCTGAATAAAGGCCAGGACTGGGATAACTGTGGCGTGCTGCAGCTGGCCTTTGATGACAAGGAAGCGCAGCGCCAAGCGCAGCTTGCTTGCGCCTTCCCGGCCGATCTGCTGATGCTGCTGGATCACGCCGCCGCCAAGGAAATAGCCGGCATTTGCTTGCCGACCGGTGGCCTGTTCTACCCTGAAGCTGGCTGGGTGCATCCGCCGGCGCTGTGTGAACTGCTTAGTCAGCAGCCCAAAATTCAGCTGCAACTGCATCAGGAAGCCCTAGAACTGCGCCGTGACGGTGATAGCTGGCAAGCCTGGAATGGTGAGCAGCTGCTGGCCAGCGCCAGCGTGGTGGTGCTGGCCAGCGCCGCCGAAATAAAGGGGTTTAGTCAAAGCGCAGGCTTGCCGCTAAAACGCATCCGTGGGCAGATCACTCGCCTGCCCGCCACGCCAGCAAGTCGCGCATTAAGTAGCGTGGTGTGCGCTGAAGGCTACGTCGCCCCGGCACGCTTGAATGAGCACACCCTGGGCGCAAGCTTTGATTTCAACAGCGATGATTTGACACTGAACAGCGCCGATCACACGAGCAACCTGCAGTTATTGAAAGAGATTTCGCCAGCGCTGACTGACCTGCTTGACACCACCACGCTGGACCCCGAGCACCTCCAAGGTCGAGCAGCCTTTCGCTGCACCAGCCCGGACTACCTGCCCATCGTCGGCCCTTTAGCGGACGCTGCCGTCTTTGCTGAAACCTATGCGGTACTCAGCAAGGATGCCCGCCAAGTGCCGAACGCACCCTGCCCTTGGCTTGATGGTTTGTATATCAACAGCGGGCATGGCTCACGCGGCCTGATCACCGCGCCGCTGTCTGGCGAACTGATCGCTGCGTGGCTGAATAATGAGCCGCTGCCGGTGCCCGCTGATGTGGCGCAGGCGTGTCATCCGAACCGTTTCGCTTTGCGCGCGTTGATCCGCAATAAGCCCTAAAGCTATGCGCCTGCGGACAGGCGCATGCAGCATCAACCGCGCAGGCTGAGGCGCCAGGCGCGGTGGATTTTCTGGTTGCGGGCAAAGTCTGGATCGAGGGTCGACTCGCTGATGTCTTCAACCTGATAGCGCGCCGCCAGGCTCTCATCGAGCAGGAACTTGCGGAAGTTGTTGGAGAAATACAGCACGCCGTCTTTGGTCAAACGGGCCATGGCCAGATCGAGCATCTGCACGTGGTCACGCTGGATGTCGAAAATGCCTTCCATGCGCTTGGAGTTAGAAAAGGTCGGCGGATCAATAAAGATCAGCTCGTATTCGCCACGATCCTCCGCCAGCCAGGTCATCACATCGCCCTGCTCCAGCTTGTTCTTGTCCGAATAGCCATTGAGCGACAGGTTGCGCCGCGCCCAGTCCAGGTAGGTCTTCGACAGGTCGACGCTGGTGGTGGTCCGTGCGCCACCCTTGGCGGCATGCACGGTGGCTGTGCCTGTGTAGCAGAACAGGTTGAGGAAGCGCTTTCCGGCGGCCTCCTGCTGTATGCGCAGACGCAGTGGCCGGTGATCGAGAAACAGGCCGGTATCGAGGTAGTCGGTGAGATTGACCAGCAGCTTCACGCCGCCTTCATTGACCTCTATAAACTTCCCTTGCTCCGCCTGACGCTGGTACTGCTTGGTGCCACTCTGGCGCTCGCGGCGCTTGATCACCACTTTGCTTTTGTCGACGTCCAGCGCTTGCGGGATCGCTGCTATGGCGTCAAACATGCGGGCTTTGGCTTTCTCAGGATCAATTGATTTTGGGGCAGCATATTCCTGCACATGCACCCAATCACCATACACATCCACCGCCATGGAATATTCCGGCATGTCGGCGTCATACAGGCGGTAACACTGCACATCATTACGGCGCGCCCACTTGCCCAGCTGCTTAAGATTCTTCTGCAGACGGTTGGCGAACATCTGCCCGCCTTCGCTGAGGCGCGCCTGCTCGACCACTGGAGCGGGTGCCGGCTTAACCGGGTTGCCATTCTTGTTGTACTGCCGCTCTAGCGGCTCAAGCGGTGCCTTGTCGGCCTCTGCTTGCTCACGCTCGCGCTCACGCTGCTCAGGCGTACGGCGCTCACCGGTGACAAACTGCTCAGGCTGCACATTGATCAGCAGCAGCTTGCACGGCAGCGCGCCATTCCAGAACGCATATTGCTTGTGGCTACGAATGCCCATGCGCTTGCCCAGGTCCGGCGCGCCGGTGAAGACCGCCGCCTCCCAGCCCATACAAGCCTGACGCAGGCGCTCACCCAAGTTCTGATAGAGGTACAACAGGCTGGCTTCATCACCCAGGCGCTCACCATAGGGTGGGTTACAAATCACCAAGCCTTTCTGGTTCTGGTCGGGACGTGGCTCGAAGGTGGCCACTTCGCCCTGATAGACCTTGATCCAATGGCTCAAACCGGCCCGATCAATGTTGTTGCGTGCCGGTTGAATCAGCCGTGGGTCAGCTTCATAGCCGCGAATCCACAGCGGCGGCTTGGCCATACCAACTTCGGCACGCTGCTGGGCTTCGGCTTGAAGCTTCTTCCACAAGGCCGGTACATGGCCCAGCCATTTGCTGAAGCCCCACTGATCACGTGTCAGGTTCGGTGCAATGTCGGCGGCGATCATCGCTGCTTCCACTAGGAAGGTGCCAACACCGCACATTGGGTCGGCCAACGCGCCACCTTCAGCTGCAATGCGCGGCCAACCGGCACGAATCAAGATTGCAGCGGCCAGGTTTTCCTTCAGTGGCGCCGCACCCTGCTGCAGACGATAGCCACGCTGGTGCAAGCTATGACCGGACAGATCCAGGGAAAGGATCGCCTCGCCGCGATCCAGGCGCAGGTGCACGCGCATGTCGGGGTTGAGCTTGTCCACCGATGGCCGTGTGCCGTCTTTTAAGCGCAGCTTGTCGACAATGCCATCTTTGACCTTCAACGCACCGAAATGGGTGTTGTCGATGCCCGAGCCATTGCCGCTGAATTCCACAGCCAGACTGCCGTTAGATTCCAAGTGCTCGAACCAGTCGACCTCCAGTACGCCTTCATAGAGGCTTTGGGCATCCTGCACGCTGTAACGCTTGAGCACCAAAAGCACGCGGTTGGCCAGGCGCGACCAAAGGCACAGGCGATAGGCCGTTTCCATGTCGGCCATGCCACGAATGGCCGAGGTATGCTCACGCGCCTCTTCAAGACCGAGGCTGCTGGCTTCTTCAAGCAGCAGGCCTTCGAGGCCCTTGGGGCAGGTGAGAAAGAGTTCGTAACGGTCCGACATGGGAATTTCCAGTGCCTAAGGCAATCAACGGTGCGCCGCATAATCAGCACAACCAAAATAAGTGACAAAGCGCCTCAGCACGACACTTCGTCGGAATAAACAACGGTCACAATCGCAATGTATTCGCGATAGCAAAATACCAGCACAGCCTGTGCATGCGCCCACAGCATAGGCGTTAGAGCTAAAAGCCAGGGCGTTTAAGAGCGCCCTTATGGCCGGACCCGCGAAAAGGTTACGGCCTTATGACGAAACAGTCATTCACAGGCAACCACGCTTTGGTTAGAAATCTACCCAGGCCATCGCTGCAACGGTGATGGCAAGGAGGCTCGCGACGCCGGCAGCGGACTCCGTAGGCAGGGGCTTTCTGCCTGACCTTGCTACAAGGTCTAAGGGACATAACAGTCAACATTGAGGGCTACACCCTATGAGAAGACTTAAGCGTGATCCGATAGAAAGAGCCTTTTTGCGCGGTTATCAATACGGTATCAGTGGTAAATCCCGCGAACTCTGCCCCTTCACCCTCCCTTTAGTTCGCCAATCTTGGTTGAACGGCTGGCGTGAAGGCCGCGGTGACAATTGGGACGGCATGACTGGCACCGCTGGTATCCATCGACTTAACGAACTTCACGCTAGCGGCTGACTCAGGAACCTGTCGACTCACCATGCGCGCTCCATCCGAGCAGCGGGCGCGAGCCCAAGGGCTCCCTTAGGGAGCCCTTTTTATATCTGCCATCCACTGCAGATCATC
>JAGGNC010000149.1 GCA_017886405.1 Pseudomonas sp.
GAAGGCCGCTTGCTGTTCAGCGCTCAGGGGTTGGCTGCGGAAGTACTCGGCGTGCCGCTTACTTTGCTGCAAGGAAAACTCGGTGAAGCTCATGCCCTGCTGCAACTGCGCAAGTACTTGCGCGGATGGGGTAAGGCTGACATCGGCGACCTTGGCTTGTTGCGCCTGCAAGGCTTGGGTGTGAGCGTGATCGCCTTGATTCTGGTCGAGCAGCTCGGCCAACGGCAGGATTTTCTCTAGCACTTCGTTGGCCCAGTCCTTAAGCGCCACAGACTGACCACCGCGTTGCAAATGCAGGCCAGGACGGCGGCCCTCCTTGACCACGCTGAGAAAGTTTTCGTGGCAGGCATGGCACTCATCGTGCTCAATCAACGGGCTGTCCTGTAATGCGCAGAACAGCAGGAAGGCATCCAGAAAGCGCGACTCAGCCAGGTCAATCCCCAGCGGCAAGAAGGGGTTGATGTCCAGGCAGCGCACTTCAACGTACTGCACGCCACGGGCCATCAATGCTTGGATCGGCCGCTCGCCGCTGTGCGCTACGCGCTTGGGGCGGATATTGGAGTAGTACTCGTTTTCAATCTGCAAAATATGGGTGTTCAGTTGCAGCCACTCGCCATCTTTTTTCGCGCCGATATCGACATAGGGTGGGTAAGGCGTACCGACGGCCAGGCGCAGGCTATCGGTGTAACTCTGCAGATCGTTGTAACACGGGGTCAGGCCGGCCTGGGCAGTGCTCTGGTAGCCCAGGTCGCTCATGCGCAGGCTGGTGGCGTAGGGCAGGTACAGGGTCTCGGTGTCGAGCTCCTCTAGCTGATGCGGGTTGCCGCGCATAAAGCCTTTGTGCAGTGCCGGCGAGGCACCGAACAGGTACATCAATAACCAGCTGTTGCGGCGGAAGTTACGAATCATCGCGATGTAGCGTGCCGATTGGTAATCCTGCGCGCTGCTGCTATCGCCCTCTGCCTGCTGTTGCAGGTGCCACAGCGCTTCAGGCAACGAGAAGTTGTAATGAATGCCGGCAATGCACTGCATGGTCTTGCCGTAACGCAGGGCAAGGCCCTTGCGGTACACATATTTGAGCTCGCCAATATTCGAGCTGCCGTAGCGAGCGATGGGGATAGTTTCCTCATCCGGCAGCGCGCAGGGCATTGACGGGCTCCACAGGTATTCGCCGTCCAGCTTGCTGTAGGCGAAGCGGTGGATCTGCTCCAGGTCAGCCAGGGTTACCGCCGGATCGGCCTCGGCCGGGGTGATAAATTCCAGCAACGATTCGGAGTAATCGGTGGTGATCTGCGTGTGCGTCAGCGCCGAGCCAAGCGCCTTTGGGTGCGGCGTCAGGGCTAGTTGGCCGTCACCATCGACGCGCAGACATTCGCGCTCGATACCGTGCAGGCACTGGGACAGCAGGGAGAGGTTGGCGCGTTCGCCAAGCTGGGCCAGGCGGCCGGGTAACAAATCGCTCAAAATTGCATTCCTTCACGCATCAGTCGCCTCAACATGGGGGCGAGTGCCGAGCTCTACAAGGGGACGAGGAAACCAGCACCAGCTCGCCAGTGATGTTTTATAACGGGACAGGCGTGAAGACGGTTATGGCCCGTAGGTTGGGTATCGGTGCTACACCCCTCAACCTACGAGGCCCCGCTCAGGCTAAGGGGTTTGCGGATCTTGTTTTTTCAGCTGTTTGGCATTGGCAAACAGCGCCGCCATACCGCTGCTGGCCGGAGCGGGTTTGTCGTCACTGGAATGGCGTTCGCTGCGCGGGGTATTGCCGCCTGGCTTGCCGTTACCACGTGAGCCGCCACGCGGGCCCTCTACTTTTTCGCCCGGCGTGTCGCCCATGCGCATCGACAGGGCGATGCGCTTGCGTGGGATATCCACTTCCATGACCTTGACCTTGACCACGTCGCCGGCCTTGACCGCTTCGTGTGGGTCTTTGATGAACTTCTCTGACAGCGCACTGATGTGCACCAGGCCGTCCTGGTGCACGCCGATATCGACGAAGGCGCCGAAGTTGGTGACGTTGGTCACCACGCCTTCGAGCATCATCCCTAGCTTGAGATCATTGAGGGTTTCTACACCTTCTTGGAACTCGGCGGTCTTGAACTCCGGACGCGGGTCACGGCCGGGTTTTTCCAGCTCGTTGATGATGTCGCCGATGGTCACCAGGCCGAATTTATCGTCGGTGAACTGCTTGGGGTCGAGGCGCTTGAGAAAGCTCGAATCACCGATCAGCGAGCGGATATCGCGGCCGGTATCAGCGGCGATACGCTGCACCAGGGGATAGGTCTCCGGGTGCACAGCGGAGGCGTCCAACGGGTTGCTGCCGTTCATCACGCGCAGGAAGCCGGCGGCCTGCTCGAAGGTTTTGTCGCCCAGGCGCGGCACCTTGAGCAGCTCGGCGCGGCTAGTAAACGCGCCGTTGGCATCACGGAAGGCGACGATATTTTGCGCCAGCGTGCTGTTGAGGCCGGAAATACGGGCCAGCAGGGCGGCGGAGGCGGTGTTCACGTCCACGCCCACAGCGTTTACACAGTCCTCGACTACCGCATCCAATGAACGCGCCAGCTTGAGCTGGGAGACATCGTGCTGGTATTGGCCGACACCGATGGATTTCGGGTCAATTTTCACCAGCTCGGCCAGCGGGTCCTGCAGGCGGCGGGCGATGGACACCGCGCCGCGCAGCGTCACGTCCATATCAGGGAATTCTTTGGCGGCGAGTTCCGAGGCGGAATACACCGAAGCACCGGCCTCAGACACCATGACTTTGGTCAAATTCAGACCCGGCAACTGCTTGATCAGCGCCAAGGCCAGCTTGTCGGTCTCGCGACTGGCGGTGCCGTTACCGATGGAGATCAGGTCGACCGCGTGCTTGGCGCACAGCGTTGCCAGAATCGCCAGGGTGCCATCCCAGTCATTGCGCGGCGCATGGGGGTAAACGGTGCTGGTTTCCAGCACTTTGCCGGTGGCATCGACCACGGCGACTTTGCAGCCGGTGCGCAGGCCTGGGTCCAGCGCCAGGGTGGCGCGTGGGCCGGCTGGCGCTGCGAGCAGCAGGTCATGCAGGTTGCGGGCGAAGACGTTGATCGCCTCATTTTCTGCGCCTTCGCGCAGTTCGCCGAACAGGTCGGTTTCCAACTGGGTGTAAAGCTTGACCTTCCAGGTCCAGCGCACCACTTCGCCCAGCCATTTGTCGGCGGCGCGGCCACGAGCGCTGATGCCAAAGCGCTCACCGATCATGCCTTCGCACGGATGCATAGCCCCAGGGGTTTCGTCGCCGACTTTCAGGCTGGCGCTGAGAATGCCCTCGTTGCGGCCACGGAAGATCGCCAGTGCGCGGTGCGAGGGCGCGCCCTTAAGCTTTTCGTCGTGCTCGAAGTAATCGCGGAACTTGGCCCCTTCATGCTCTTTGCCGGCCACCAGGCGGGCGCTGAGGATGGCGTGGTCTTTCAGGTAGCTGCGCAGGCTTGCCAGCAGGTTGGCGTCCTCGGCAAAGCGCTCCATAAGAATGTACTTGGCGCCTTCGAGCACGGCTTTGATATCGGCAAAACCTTTTTCGCTGTCGATAAAGCGCTCGGCTTCGGTTTCGGGCGTTAGGGTTGGGTCATTGAACAGCGCATCGGCCAGTTCGCCGAGGCCCGCTTCCAGGGCAATCTGGCCCTTGGTGCGGCGCTTCTGCTTGAAGGGCAGGTACAAATCTTCCAAGCGAGTTTTGGTCTCGGCCAAATTGATTTCGCGGGTTAGCTCGGCGGTCAGTTTGCCTTGTTCCTCGATGCTGGCGAGGATGCTGGCGCGGCGCTGGTCCAGCTCGCGCAGGTAGCGCAGACGTTCTTCCAGGTTGCGCAGCTGGGTGTCATCCAGGCTGCCGGTGACCTCTTTACGGTAGCGGGAAATAAACGGCACGGTGGAGCCTTCATCAAGCAGCGCCACGGCGGCAGCTACCTGTTGCGGGCGTACGCCCAGTTCTTCGGCGATGCGGTTGTTGATGCTGAGCATATAAAAAAGCTACCCACACTGAAACGAAAAACCAGCCACGCAGACCGCGGGCTAGACACGAAAGTCGGGCATTATAAACACTGCCCGGCAGCCCGCCGGGAACCGTTGGGAAAAATCTGCTAACAATGGCCTGCACGTCGGCGGCGACTCGTAAGCCATAATGCGATCGATAGCAAGCTGCCAGCGCGCCCGCGCCCGGTGGATGTCTGGCCAAGGAGCCCTGAATGAGCAGCACTGCACTTCCTGTTGAAGGCGAAAAAATCCTTATCGTCGATGACGACGCCCGCTTGCGGCGCTTGCTCGAACGTTTCTTCGAAGAACAAGGCTACCGCGTGCGTGCGGTGGAAAACGTCGAACAGATGGACCGTTTGCTGTCGCGTGAGCTGTTCAACTTGGTGGTCCTCGACCTAATGCTGCCCGGTGAAGATGGCCTGTCCGCTTGTCGCCGCCTGCGTGAGTCGAATAATAAGGTGCCGATCATCATGCTTACCGCCAAGGGTGATGAGGCCAGCCGTATACAAGGCCTGGAACTGGGCGCTGACGATTACCTGGCCAAGCCGTTCAACCCGCGCGAATTGCTGGCGCGGATCAAGGCCGTGCTGCGGCGCCAGGCGCCAGTTGTGCCGGGCGCGCCGGGTACCGAGGACGAAAGCGTGAGTTTCGGCGAGTACGAATTGTCCCTGGCCACCCGCGAACTAAAGAAGGGTGATGAGGTGCACATGCTCACCACCGGCGAGTTCGCCGTGCTCAAGGCGCTGGTCCAGCATGCCCGCGAGCCGCTGACCCGCGACAAGCTGATGAACCTGGCCCGTGGCCGCGAGTGGGACGCCTTAGAGCGCTCCATCGATGTGCAGATATCGCGGCTGCGCCGGTTGATCGAGCCAGACCCGTCCAAGCCGCGTTATATCCAGACAGTCTGGGGCGTGGGCTATGTGTTCGTCCCGGACGGCAATAACAAATCTTGATGAAAACCCCGCTGTGGTTCCCGCAAAGCTTCTTTGCCCGCACGCTGTGGCTGGTACTGATCGTGGTGCTGTTCTCCAAGGCGCTGACCCTGGTTTATCTGATGATGAACGAGGATGTGTTGGTTGACCGCCAGTACAGCCACGGCGCCGCACTGACCCTGCGTGCCTATTGGGGGGCGGACCCGGAAGACCGCGCCACGATCGCCGAAGCCGCCGGGCTTACGCGGGTGGACACTGATAAGGTGCCGACCACTGAGCAGCATTGGCCATACAGCGAGATATTTGCGCGGCAGATGCGGACCGAATTGGGCCCGGATACCGAGGTGCGTGTGCGCGCCGAGAGCCCGCCGGCGCTGTGGGTGCATGCGTCGGCTTTGGGTGATGACTGGGTGCGGGTGCCGTTGTACCCGCATCCGCTGCGCGGCCAGCGGATCTGGAGTGTGCTTGGCTGGTTCCTCGCCATCGGTCTGCTGTCGACGGCGGCGGCGTGGATTTTCGTCCGTCAGCTCAGTGCCCCGCTTAAACGCCTGGTATATGCCGCCCGGCAGATCGGTAAGGGCCGCAGTGTGCGCCTGCCGGCGGGTGACACGCCGAGCGAGATGACTGAGGTCTACCGCGCCTTTAATCAGATGGCCGAAGACGTTGAGCAAGCAGCCCGCGAGCGCGAGCTGATGCTCGCCGGGGTGTCGCATGACCTGCGCACGCCGCTGACGCGCCTGCGCCTGTCCATGGAGTTTTTGCATACCGACTCCGAGCTGACTGAAGACATGGTGCGCGATATCGAGGACATGGATGCGATCCTTGATCAGTTCCTCGCCTTTATTCGTGACGGGCGCGACGAACCACTGGAGCAACTCGACCTCCTTGAGCTGGTTCGTGAAGTGGTAATGCCTTACAACCAGAAGCAGGGAATGGTGCGTCTGTGCCTAGAGCCTGTGCCGGCCTTTCCGCTGCGGCGGGTGTCGCTCAAGCGACTGTTGGTCAACCTGATCGAGAACGCTCTGCGCTACGGCGGTAATGCCGTAGAAGTGGCGGTTTCCCTGGCGGGTGATCACGGCGCACCTTACGTCGTACTCAGCGTGCTGGACCGCGGTGCGGGTATTGATCCGGCCGAGCTGGGCAGTATCGTCAACCCGTTTATTCGCGGCGATCGTGCCCGTGGTGGCCAGGGCGCCGGGTTGGGACTGGCCATCGTCAAGCGCATTGCCGCGCTGCATGGCGGCAGTATCGAGCTGCGCAACCGTTCCGGCGGCGGGCTGGAAGCGCGGGTGTGTCTGCCCCTGGGGCTACTGCTGCCGCGCGACGCTGTATAGCTGTGTCACTGCGCTGAACTATGCTTTATTAGGGCGATGACATGAGGTCAGCATGCCTACAGTTCCCCACCGTCTTTCTCTATGGACTTGGCTGCTGCCACTGCCATTACTCCAGCTGACCTCCTGGCTTTCCCTGGCGACTCAGTTCAGCGATGGGACTGCACTTTGGTACCCGCCGTTTGCGCTGGCGCTGGTCTTGGCCCTGTGGTGGGGCCCGCGGGTGCTGCTGGCGGTGTACCTCAATGCCATGGTGTCCATTCCGCTCTGGGGCCTGGAATGGCAGTGGGCCCCACTTTATGCCCTGCCGGAAACCCTCGGCGTGGCATTGGCCTGGCTGCTGCTGCGGTTGCGCCCGTTTGATCCAGCCGTGCCCGACCTCAGTCACTTAGTGCGCTTTGTGCTGCTTGGGGTGTTGGTGCCGGTTATCCCCATGGCACTGGGGGTGCAAGGCAGTCTCTGGCTGTCGGGGTACGCGACGCTGCAGAGTTTGCCCTCGGGCAGCATGACGTTGTGGCTGGCCAATAGCCTGACGGCGTTGGCCTTCGCCATCCCTATGCTGGCTTACCTGACGCCCTGGATGCGGCGTCGCGGCTGGTTAGCCGCGCCGGTGCTCAGTGGTTGCGAGCAGGTGCCCGAGGCGCTGCGCCAGTTACCGCCCTGGCCGCTGCTGTTGCTGTTGCTGCTTGGCTTGCCCTGGCTGCTGGGGTCACTGCCGCTGACCCTAAATTTGCCGCTGGTTGGCGTGATGATGCTCACCCTGGCGCTGGTTTGGGGGTTTGCCGGGGGCCTCTGCGGTGCGGTGCTGAGCGTGACGATGGTGTTGATTCTGCCGTTACTGCGCGGCCTGGGGAACACCGAGGCCTGGCTTGATCCGCAGCGCGTGGAGCTGCACTTCAGTGTGCTGCTGTTTATGCTCGCGACCTTGTTCGTGGGGCGCAGCCTGAGTGATCTGCGTCAGGCGCTGGCGCGCAGTGCGCAGATGCAGCAGCAATTGGCGCTGGCCAACCTGGCGCTGGAAGCCAGCCCGCTGGGCGTGATCATCGCCGATGCCCGCCAGCCCGCTTTACCCTTGATTTACTGCAACCCGGCCTTCGCGCAGATTACGGGCTACAGCCGCGAAGAGACCCTGGGTAAAAGCTGGAACTTCCTGCTTGGTGATGACCAGCATCAGCCGGGCCTTAACCGCTTGCAGCAGGCGGTGCGTGAAGGCATGGGTTGCGATGTTGTGCTGCGCAATTATCGCAAGAACGGCCAGCAGTTTTGGAATGAATTTACCCTCGCGCCCATGCGTGATGATCAAGGCATCAGCCATTTTGTGGCATTGCAGAGTGATGTGACCGCCCGCGAGCAACTGGCGACCCAGGTGCGTTCACAGAGTGATGAGCTGCTTAAGCAGAGCTACCTGTTCAGCCAAACCGAGCATATTGCCAACCTGGGTGGGTGGGTGCTGAATGTGGCCGACAAGAGCATGGACTGGAGTGCCGGTTGTTTTCGGATTTATGAGCTGGACCCGAGAAACGGCGCGCCTGACATGGATGGCGCGTTGAGTTATCTGGATGCCAGTGGCCGGATACTGTCGGAACAGACGCTGCAGCACCTGATCGAGGGGCAGGAGCAGTTCGACATCGAGGTGCGCCTGCTCACGGCCAAGGGTAAGAGCCGTTGGCTGCGTATCCGCGGCGTCAGCGAGCGCGACGGCGCTGAGCTGGTAAGGGTTTATGGGGCGTTACAGGACGTCAGTGGGCGCAAGCATGCCGAGCAACAATTGCGTGAGCGTGATGAGCATTTGCGCCTGTTCTTCGAGGCGCCGTTAATTGGTATGGCCCTGACCAGTCCCAATTTGGCCTGGGAGGTAGTCAACCACAAACTTTGCAGCATTCTTGGACGCAGCCGCGAAGAGTTGCTGGCCTGCAGCTGGGAGAGTCTGTCCGTGGAGGGCGACATGCTGGCTGAGCAGTCGCTGCTTGACCAGGTGCTCAGCGGCAAACGTGAAGGCTTCGAACTGGAAAAACGCTTTCGCCGCGCCGATGACAGCCCGGTAGATACGCGCGTCAGTCTGCGCGCGGTACGCCACAGCACCGGGAGAGTGTTGATGTTTCTGTTGCTGGTCGAGGACATCAGCCAGCGCCTGCAGGCCGAGGCACGCTACCGCACCATTGTCGAGAATGCGCCTGAGGCGATCATGCTGTTTGATCTAGAAGGCATGCTGGTCGAGTGCAATGAAAATGCCCTGCGTTTGCTGCGCTACAGCCGCGAAGAGATTGCCAGCAAGCATGTGTTTGATCTGAGTCCGAGCAAGCAGGCGGACGGCCAGTTGACCGCCGACGCGGGTCAGCATCATCTGCGCCGGGCGATGGCGGGTGAAGCGCCGGTATTCGAATGGTTGCACCGTGACAGCACCGGCCGGCCAATCCCCTGCGAAGCGCGTTTAGTGCGCATGCCCGGTGAGCCGGTGTTGATTCGCTGCAGCGTCACCGATATTTCCGAGCGCCAACGCTATCAGCGCGAGATCGAACGGCTGGCCTTCAGTGACGAATTGACCGGTCTGCCCAATCGACGGTTGCTGCTTGACCGCCTGCAGCATGCGATGGACCGCGAACAGCGGGCCAATACCTTAGGTGCACTGCTGTTTATCGACCTTGATCACTTCAAAACGGTTAACGACAGCCTGGGTCACTTGGTTGGCGACAGCTTGTTATGTGAGGTTGCCACGCGCTTGTCCAAAGCCTTGCGTGCCGAGGACACGCTGGCGCGCATGGGCGGTGATGAGTTTGTGGTGCTGCTTGAAGGGCTCGACAGCAGCCCGCAAGTGGCGGCCGAAGCGGCGGCAGCCACAGCAGAAAAATTGCTGAAAAGCTTGGTTGGAACCTGCTGGATCGATGGCCATGAGTTATCGATCAGCGCCAGTATCGGCATTGCCCTGCATCCGGTTGGCAGCCAGGGTGCCGCCGATGTGCTTAAACAGGCGGATACCGCCATGTACCGTGCCAAGCAGGGCGGGCGCAATGCCTTGCACTTTTTCGCCCCGGCGATGCAGGCGGCCATCGATCAGCGCCTGCAACTGCAGAGCGATCTGCGCCAGGCGGTGCGGCGTGATCAGCTGTATTTAGTCTTCCAGCCGCAACTGGCGCTGGCCACCGAACGTATTGCCGGTGCGGAAGTGTTGCTGCGCTGGGTGCACCCCGAGCGCGGCGAAATTATGCCCGGCGACTTTATCCCGTTAGCTGAGGAAACCGGGCTGATTGAGGAGTTGGGGGCCTGGGTGCTGGAGCAGGCCTGCGCTACCCTGGCGCGCTGGTTGCAGCAATGGCCGCAGATGGTTCTAGCGGTCAACCTCAGCCCACGCGAATTGCGTCAGCACGGCTGCGTAGCCCGTATCAGCGAGTGCCTACAGCGCCATCAGGTGCCAGCTACGGCGCTGGAGCTTGAGATCACCGAGGGTGTGCTACTGGAAGATGTAGAGCAGTGCATCAGCAACATGCAGGCGCTCAAGGCGCTGGGTATACGTTTCGCCATTGATGATTTCGGCACCGGCTATTCCTCGCTGACCTACCTCAAGCGCTTACCGCTGGATCGTTTGAAGATCGACCGCAGTTTTACCTGGGACATGGACGGCGAAGACGGCAGTGGCTTGATGTTGGTGCAGACCATTTTGGTGATCGCTCGCAACCTGGGCCTGGAATGCATCGCCGAAGGCATCGAAAGCCAGGGGCAGCTCGATCTCCTGCGCGAGCATGGCTGCTCGCTGGGGCAGGGCTATTTGTTCAGTCGGCCGTTGAAAGAGGCGGACTTCCTGGTCTGGATGCAGCAGCATCAGCTATAGGCTTGAGTCTGCGTTTGGCCATCCCTGCCGCGTCCTGTGGTGATCTGCAGCGGCCCGGCCATCCTTGGCCGTGCGTTCGCCGGGGCGAAGCATGCTTCGCCTATACCCGGCTCAGCCCTTGCCCTTAGTCCGCGTCAAGTGTGGGCCGCCGTTCTTCTCGATGTATTGGATGATGATCCCCGCGACATCCTTGCCGGTGGTGTTTTCGATACCGGCCAGACCGGGGGAGGAGTTCACTTCCATGACCAACGGGCCGTGATTGGAGCGCAGGATATCCACGCCCGCCACACTCAAGCCCATGACCTTGGCTGCACGGATCGCGGTCATGCGTTCTTCGGGGGTGATTTTGATCAGGCTGGCGCTGCCGCCGCGGTGCAGGTTGGAGCGGAACTCGCCGGGCTTGGCCTGACGTTTCATCGCGGCGATGACCTTGTCGCCTATGACCAAACAGCGGATATCGGCGCCGCCGGCTTCCTTGATGTACTCCTGCACCATGATGTTCTGCTTGAGGCCCATAAAGGCCTCGATCACCGACTCGGCGGCCTGCTGGGTTTCGCACAGCACCACGCCGATGCCCTGGGTACCCTCCAGCAGCTTGATGATCAGGGGGGCGCCGTTGACCATCTCGATCAGGTCGGCGATATCATCCGGGGAGTGGGCGAAACCGGTGACCGGCAAGCCGATGCCGCGCCGCGAGAGCAGTTGCAGTGAGCGCAGTTTATCGCGTGAACGGCTGATGGCCACCGACTCGTTGAGCGGGAACACGCCCATCATCTCGAACTGACGCAGCACTGCGCAGCCATAAAAGGTCACCGACGCGCCGATCCGCGGAATCACCGCATCAAAGCCCTCAAGCGGTTTACCACGGTAGTGGATCTGCGGCTTATGGCTGGCGATGTTCATATAGGCGCGCAAGGTGTCGACCACCACCATCTCATGGCCCCGCAGTTGTCCGGCCTCGACCAGGCGGCGAGTGGAATACAGGCGCGGGTTGCGCGACAGCACGGCGATTTTCATTGGACACCAGAAAGGTCAGCAAGGGTGGGTTTGTTCTGCACGTAATTGAGTGCGGGATTGACCAAAAGTTGTCCATCGACCAGTGCTTTTGAGCCGAGTAGTACCCGGTAACGCATGGTCTTGCGGCAGGTCAGGGTAAATTCCACCGGCCATTCGCGATCACCCAAGGTCAGGTGGGTACGAATCACATAGCGCGACTGGCTGTGACCGTTGGAGCTTTTGATGGTCTTCACCGAGACCAGATGCGCCTCGCAGCGGTGCCGGCTCTGCACCAGTGTGCCGAGGTGCGCAGTGAAGCGCACCCAGGGTTCGCCATTCAGGTCGAACGGCTGAATATCGCTGGCATGCAGGCTGGAGGTGCTGGCGCCGGTATCGATCTTAGCGCGCAGGCCAACCATGCCCAGCTCCGGCAGGTTGATCCATTCACGCAGGCCGATCACGCCAAGTTGGTCAAATGTCTTCAAAAGGCCTATCCATCGTATTTGCGGGCATTCTAGTTGGCCCTTAAGACAACTGCATCAGGCAAAATGTCCGCCTGCACGGCGGGCATGAGTGGGGAACCGATGAGCGATAAAGATGATGACAAGGTGCGCCTGGATAAATGGCTGTGGGCGGCGCGCTTCTTTAAAACGCGCGCCCTGGCCAAGGCCGCCATCGAAGGTGGCAAGGTGCATCACCGCGGTGAGCGCTGCAAGCCGGGTAAAGAGCCGAACGTTGGCGATGAATACGTTATTCGCACAGGGTTCGAGGAGCGCAGTGTGGTGGTGCAGGCACTGTCCATGGTGCGCCGTGGTGCGCCAGAGGCGCAGGCGCTATATACCGAAACGCCCGAGAGTGTCGAACGTCGCGAAAAGGCCGCCGCGCAGCGCAAGGCAGGGGCGTTGGGCATGCAAACCGATGGCCGGCCGAGTAAGAAGCAACGTCGGCAGTTGCATCAGTTTCGCGATCATCAGGAGTAAAACGCGACGGTTAGCTCAGGCAAGCCGCCGTTCCATTCAGGCTAGCGAGCGCTGATAACGCTCAAACGGCCTAGCGCCGGCAGCTTGGCACGCAGGCGAGTGATCGGCAGGGTGCCTTCTCCAGCCATTCACTGGCCTTGCAGGCAAACGGGGTAAAGCAGGGCCAGACCAAACCCAGCAGCGCGAGGAACAGGCCACCCACAACGGCATCCGAACCCCAGTGCGCGCCTGCCATCAGGCGCGGCAGCATAAAGACTGCTGCCATTGTCCAGGCCAGCAGTAAGCGCCAGTTGCGTGCCAAGAGGCTGATAAACATTGCCCAGATCAGCAGCGCCGAGGCGTGATCGCCGGGGACACTGCGGGTGGCGCTATCCTGCATGTCCCAGCGTTCTGCCCAGCCCGGGAACAGTTCGGTCAGCCGCGCGGCGCCTTCGACCACCAAGGAGGGGCTCGGGCGCTGCTAGCCCATCAGTTTGACCTGCTCGGAGAAACCGACACGAAACAGCAGCATAACGATCAGCGCGGTTAGGAAGGCATACAACGCTTTCGCACGTGGGCGCCGCTGAAGGCCAGGTCAGCCTTGAGTGTCACGACCAGCATCAGTACGCCAACGCCCATATCGACTGGGCGCATGCTGCCAATCGCCCAGGTCTTGGCCCACAGCCAACTAGCCAGCAGCAACGGGGCGACGATATGGCAGGCAAGCAGGGGGGCGGGCACGCTAGGGATTCTGTCATCCGAGTGCAAAGGTTTGACCTTTTGTCGGTAACTGTGATGCTGATGGCGATTGATAGCGTCTGGCCACAGCACCGATAGATAAGAGGCGCTTGGTCGGGCAGGCGTTTGCGCCTAATATCGCCGACCTAGTCATATTCTGTGAAGTTCGTATGTCTGATTTTTCCCAGCGCTTCTTGTTCGATGACAGCGATATTCGCGGTGAGCTGGTTGGCTTGACTGGCAGCTATGGTCATGTGTTGGCCAAACACACCTACCCGCAGCCCGTCGCCCAGCTACTGGGCGAACTGCTGGCGGCCGCCTCCCTGATGATCGGCACCCTAAAGTTCCAAGGCCTGCTGATTCTGCAAGCGCGCTCCTCCGGTGCCGTGCCGTTGCTGATGGTCGAATGCTCCAGCGAAGGCGAGCTGCGCGGTATCGCGCGGTATCACGGCGAACAGGTCGGCGCTGACTCCAGTTTGCGTGAACTGATGCCTGATGGCGTACTGGCCATTACCGTCGACCCGAAAGCCGGGCAGCGCTATCAGGGGATCGTCGATTTGCAGGGTGAAACCCTGGCCGATTGCCTGACCAATTATTTCGCCACCTCTGAGCAGTTGCCGACGCGTTTCTGGCTCAGCGCCGATGGCCAGCGTGCCCGTGGCCTGTTGCTGCAGCAGCTGCCGGCCGACCGCCTGAGGGAAGTCGATGAGCGTGAAGCCAGTTGGCAGCACGCTGTGGCTCTGGCCGATACCTTAAAGGCGGAAGAGCTGCTGGGCCTGGATAACGAAACTCTGCTGCACCGTCTGTATCATCAGGAGGCGCTGCGCCTGTTCGACCCGCGCGCCCTGCAGTTCCGCTGCAGCTGCTCGCGTGAGCGCTCCAGTCGCGCATTGATCAGCCTCGGCCAGGCCGATGCCGAGGCGCTGGTGCAGGAAAATGGCGGCCGCGTTGAAATCGATTGCCAGTTCTGTAACGAGCGCTACCTATTTGATGCCGCTGATGTGCTGCAGTTATTTATTGATGGCAGCAGTGATGCGCCTTCGGATACGCAGCACTGAGGCAAATGGCCGCAAACTGCGCCGCAGTGATCTGCTCAGGGGCTGCACCTACGGGCAACTTTTCTGGCATAATCCTGCACACTTTTTTCGCTGTAGTAGGGTTATTTTTCTACTACAAAACGTTCGGAAGACTTGGCCGCTTGGCCGACGGGGACCCACATGACGCAAGCTAATAACGCCGTGTACACCGACATCAGCGCTGCGCAACTGGTCGAAGAAGCCATTCGTCGCGGTGAGGGCGAACTGGCCGCCAACGGCTCGTTGGTCGTCCGCACAGGCCATCGCACGGGTCGTTCGCCGGCGGATCGCTATATCGTGCAAGAGCCGAGCACCGAGGCCAAGATTGCCTGGGGCGCGATCAATCGGCCGTTCCCAGCTGACAAGTTTGATGCCCTGTGGGACCGTGTCGAAGCATTCAACCGTGATCAAGACTTCTTCGTCTCCCACGTACATGTAGGGTCTGCCGATGATCACTACCTGCCGGTAAAAATGACCACTGCCACCGCTTGGCAGAATCTGTTCGGTCGTCAGCTGTTCATCAATCCTGAACGTTACAATCCGGCAGCAAAGGACGAATGGAAGGTGCTCAACGTCGCCAATTTTGAATGTGTGCCCGAGCGTGATGGCACCAACTCCGACGGCTGCGTGATCATCAACTTTGCCGCCAAGAAAGTCCTGCTCGCAGGCATGCGCTACGCCGGCGAAATGAAGAAGGCGATGTTCTCGGTGCAGAACTTCCTGCTACCGGAAAAAGACGTGTTGCCGATGCATTGTGCCGCCAATATCGGCGAAGAAGGCGACGTAACCCTGTTCTTTGGCCTTTCCGGTACCGGTAAGACCACCCTGTCGGCCGACCCTAGCCGTTATCTGATCGGCGACGATGAGCATGGTTGGGGCGTTGGCGTGGTGTTTAACATCGAAGGCGGCTGCTACGCCAAGTGCATCGACCTCTCCGAGAAGAACGAACCGGTAATCTGGAAAGCCATTCAGTTCGGTGCTGTACTGGAGAATGTGATCCTCGACGAGCACCGCGTTCCGGACTACAGCGATGACAGCCTGACCCAGAACAGCCGCGCCGCCTACCCGCTGGAGCTGGTTGAGAAACGCAGTGAGAAGAACCTCGGCGGCGAGCCGAACGCAGTGATCTTCCTCACCTGCGACCTGACGGGCGTTCTGCCGCCGGTCTCGATCCTCAGCGAAGAACAAGCGGCTTACCACTTCCTCTCTGGTTACACCGCGCTGGTGGGCTCCACCGAAATGGGTTCGGGTGGCGGCATCAAGTCGACCTTCTCCACCTGCTTCGGTGCACCGTTCTTCCCGCGTCCGGCTGGCGAATACGCTGAGCTGCTGATCAAGCGTATCCGTGGCTTCGGCTCCAAGGTTTACCTGGTTAACACCGGCTGGAGCGGTGGTGGTTACGGTGTTGGTAAGCGCTTCAATATCCCGACCACCCGCGGCGTGATCGCAGCGATCCAGAGCGGTGCGCTGATCGGAACTGAAACCGAGCAACTGCCGATCATCAACCTCCGCGTACCGAAGTCAGTGCCGGGCGTTGAAACCATCCTGCTCAACCCACGCAACACCTGGGCTGACCAGAGCGCCTACGACGATGCTGCCAAAGGGTTGGCCAAGTTGTTTGTCGACAACTTCCAGAAGTTCGATGTCAGTGATGCCATCAAGAACGCCGGCCCGCAGCTCTAAGCAGCGCCGCGTTACCTGCTAAAAACTGCTTTCGGGCGGTTTTTAGCGTGTGGGAGGCACTCTAGCGGTGAGCTTCTGAGGGGCCGTCGCGGCTAACGCCCGTCCCACAGGGCGTTGTCGGGGTGGCAAGAAACGGAAAAGCCGCCTGAAGGCGGCTTTTGTGCGCATCTGCTAGCAGATCAAGCACGTAGTGCGGTTGTTGCGGTGCAGCGCTACTCAGGTGGCCGCTCTGCACGGCCTCAGATGATGCTATGTGGCGACTCGGCCACAGGTCTAACGGGTTGGCAACTCAGGCGATTTCCAGAGCCTTTGTCTGCGACTGTCGACTTCAGCAAGACTGGCTACTGCCAGGGAGGTGTCGATATGTCACGGCTGGCCGCTGGCGCTTTCGAGGTGTATGGCGACGTTAGGCCTATGGTGTTCAGCTTACGGCGAACATGAGGTGTCCCAGCAAATTGCACATCGGCCTAGTGTCCGCATCAGCCACTCCGGCGTGACCGGAGTATTTGCTGCGCAGCCATCTGGCCATGGTGGTGAGCGATCTAGGTGGTAACCGGCAAGCGGCCGCTGAAACCAGATACCTGCATACTCGTCTCCTTTCTTTGCCTTTATGGATTGACTGTACGCCACTGCAGCCAGCGCTGTTAGTTGGATTGGCAATAGCTGGGCAGTTTGTAGGTCTTATTGATTGTTTACCGCCGCAGCGTCGATGGAGTAACCGCTATGAGTACCCTTGAACGCGTGTTTGGCTTTCAGCAACTGCGCCCCGGTCAGGAGCGGGTGGTCAGCGCCGTGCTGGCCGGCCGTTCGGCGGCGGCGATTTTCCCCACCGGTTCGGGTAAGTCGCTGTGCTACCAATTGCCGGCTTTGCACCTGCCGCACTTGACCCTGGTGGTGTCGCCACTGTTAGCGTTGATGCAGGACCAGTTGGCGTTTCTGCACGGCCGTGGCATCAGCGCGGCCAGCATCGATTCGGCGCAAAGCCGCGAGGATGCCAGTGCGGTGATGGCCCGCGCCAGATCGGGTGAGCTGAAGATTCTGATGATCTCGGTCGAGCGCTTAAAGAACGAGCGTTTCCGCAACTTCATAAGCCAAGTACCGATCTCGTTGCTGGTGATCGACGAGGCGCACTGCATCTCTGAGTGGGGCCACAACTTCCGCCCGGATTACCTCAAGCTGCCGGACTACCAGCGCCAGTTCAACATTGCCCAGGTGCTGCTGCTGACGGCCACGGCCACGCCGCCGGTGATTGCCGATATGCAGAAGAAGTTCGCCATCGCGGCCGATGATGTGGTCACCACCGGCTTCTACCGACCCAACCTCAACCTGCTGGTCGAGCCTGTCGGCGGTGCCGTCAAGCAGCGCCGCCTGGAGCAGTGGCTGGGGTCCAAGGTCGGGCAGCCGAGCATCGTCTACGTGACTCAGCAGAAAACTGCCGAGCAGGTGGCCGTGCGTCTGAGCCAGCGTGACATCGCCGCCAGTGCTTACCACGCCGGCATGGCTCATGAGGCGCGCGAAGCGATTCAGCGCCGGTTTATGGCTGGGCAAATCAACTGCATCGTCGCCACCATCGCTTTTGGCATGGGCATCGACAAGAGCGATATCCGTAACGTGGTGCACTTCGACCTGCCAAAATCCATCGAGAACTACAGCCAGGAAATCGGCCGTGCCGGCCGTGACGGTCAGCCCTCGGATTGCCTGGTGCTGGCCAACCGCGACAGCCTCAACGTGCTGGAAAACTTCGTGTATGGCGATACCCCGGAGCAGGACGGCATCCGCTGCGTGCTCGATGAGCTGCTGAGTAGCACTGCGCCTGGAAACAATGGCAACGGCGAGTGGGAGCTGATGCTCAATGCCCTTAGCGAGCAAAGCAATATCCGTCAGCTACCGCTGAAAACGTTGTTGGTACAACTGGAGTTACGCGGCATTATCGCCCCGCGCTACGCCTATTTCGCCGAATATCGCTTCAAGTATCTGCTGGAGCCCGAGGCGCTATTGGCCAAGTTCGAGGGCGAGCGGCGGCAGTTTGTCGAGGCGCTGATCAGCACGTCACCGCGCGCCCGCACCTGGTGCACGGTAGATTTCGACCAGCTCTACCAACAGCATCAGGCCGAGCGCAGTCGGGTGATCAAGGCACTGGATTACTTCCAGGAAAAAGGCTGGGTTGAGCTGGAAAGCAAGCAGATGACCGAGGTCTATACGCTGCTCGACCCCGATTTCGATCCGGCCGCGCTGAGCGCCGAATTGCATGGCTATTTCAGTCAGCAGGAGGCCAGTGAAATTCGGCGGATACACGCCATGCTCGCGCTATTTGCCAGCGAGCAATGCTTGAGCCAACGATTGGCCGCCTATTTCGGTGACGGCAACGCGCCGCAGCAGTGCGGGCATTGTTCGGTGTGCCGCGGGCACATCGCCCATCTGCCAGCGCCGCCGACCTTGCCGCCGTTGGCGGAGCAGGACCTACACAGCCTGTGCGGCGGTTTTGTGCAGAAATACCAAGCGCTGAAAGGTAGCCAGCCAAGCGCCGAATGCCTGACGCGCTTTCTCTGCGGTATCAGCGTGCCGCTGTTTACCAAGCTTAAAGCACGCCAGCTTGGCGGTTTCGCCGCGCTGGAAGACTACCCCTATGCTCAGGTGCGCGCGTGGCTGATAGCCCAGAAGGGCTAGCGGCTATTCGCCGATATCCTCATTCCATAGCGTCGGCTGGGCAGCAATAAAGCCCTGCATCAGGTGCAGGCATTCATTATTGTGCAGCACGTCGAGCGTCACACCGCGTTCACGCAGCAGCGCTTCTTCGCCCAGAAAGGTCTGGTTTTCGCCGATGATGACCTTGGGGATGCCATACAACAGGATCGCCCCGCTGCACATCGCGCAAGGCGATAGGGTGGTGTAAAGCACCGACTCGCGATAGGTCTGGGCGGTTTGCCGGCCGGCATTTTCCAGGGCATCCATTTCACCGTGGCGAATGGCACTGCCCTGCTGCACACGGCGGTTGTGCCCGCGGCCAATAATTTGGCCGTCATGCACCAGCACAGAACCAATGGGAATACCGCCTTCGGCCAGGCCCTGGCGAGCTTCGTCGATGGCTGCCTGCATAAACATATCCATGGTTACCGTACCTCGAGGATTGAGTAAGGGAATATAGCTCAGGGTTGCCGTGCGGCTTGACCCTGGATCAGGGTCCAGTCGACTAGCTCGCGTGCCAATTGATCGCTGGCTTGACCAATGGCGTCAACCACGGTGGCTACCGACGTGCCGTTTGCGGCCTGGCTAACGTCGAAACGGCGGCTGGCGAGGATGCGCAAGCTGCCGCTTTCTACCAGGCGTGCCTCAAGCAGGATATGTGCAACTGGCCGACCGTCACGGTATTCGCTGTAAAAGGCGCGCAGGTCACCGTCCAGCTCCAGGTCGGCTTGCAGGCGACTTTCATCGCTGCTCACGGCCTTGAGGCGGCCGTCGTCGAGGAAGGCGTCGATCAGCCGGTCGCGCAGCAGCAGCGGTGCTCGGTCACTCCAGCGTACGCCCTGATAGACACTGATCTGATCGCCGGGCGGCAGTACCGCAATCCGCGTGCTGTCGAGCAATTGGTTGCTGTAGGGCGTGTTCACCCGCAGGGTCCAATCGGTGCTGACAGGCTGCGCAGGCAAGTGCGTGGCCGGCAGGCGGTACGCGCGCAATACCTGGCTTTCTGGCAATATTGAGCAGGCACTCAGGCCACTAATCAGTGCCAATAGAGCAAGCAAGCGAACGCGGCTCATGGTTGAAACTCCTTGATGGTGTCGCTGCGCAACAGGTAGCCGGCCGGGTCTTCTTCCAGGCGGCGGGCAAAGGTATGCAGGGTGCTGAGCGTTTCGCGCAGCTCGATGATGGTGGGGCCCAGTTCACCCATACCGTGCATGCCGCCGTCGAGCGAGCTGCGGTTGTCTATCAGCAGCTGTTCGACGGTGTTGCTGCTGCGCTCAAGCGAGGCCATCAGGCGGCTGGCACTGTTCAGCGCATCACGGCCCTGGCCGCTGAGCAGCTGGTTAGCGTTGCGCATCAGCTCTGCAGCTTCCTGACTGGCTTTAGTCATCTGCTGCAGTGCCTGGCGCAGTTCGTCGCGCTGGTCGGCGATACTGGCGCTGGTTTGTTCGATGTTGTCCAGGGTGCGCGAGATGCGTCCGACATTCTCGCTGGAGAACAGTTGGTTGGCGCGTTTGAGCAGGCGCGTGACACTAAGCAGCAGGTCTTCGCCATTGGTCATCAAGCGCGCCAGCGGCGAGCGGTCGGCGATGATTTGCGCGCGTTGCTTACCCTGGCTTATGAGTAATGGGCTTTCCGGGGTGCCACCGTGCAGCTGGATCAGTGCTGCACCGGTAATCCCGGTAATCGACAGGCGTGCGCGGGTGTCTTGCTTGATCGGCGTATTGGTGTCGACCCGGATATGCGCACGGACCTTGCGTGGGTCCTCTGGGTCGAGACTCAGGTCGATGACATCGCCGACCTTGATTCCGCTGTATTGCACCACGCTGCCTTTAGACAGGCCGCTGACGGCCTCGTTGAAGATCACGTCATAGTCACGCAGCTGCTGATCCGAGCTGGCGTTGCTCAGCCATAGGGCAAAGCCCAGCGCGGCGGCAACCATCAGCACAGTAAACAGGCCAATCAACACGTGGTGAGCGCGCGGTTCCATTCAGTTTCTCCTTGGCGCACGGGTGGCGGCCTGTTCGGCTGCGCGTCCGCGCGGGCCATGAAAGTATTCGTGAATCCAAGGGTTGTCGGTGGCGGCCACCACGTCCAAGCGGCCGGCCACCAGCACGCGGTTTTCTGCCAGCACCGCGACCCGGTCACAGATGGTGTAAAGCGTGTCCAGGTCATGGGTGACCAGAAATACGCTGAGACCCAATGCATCGCGCAGGGTCAGAATTAGTTGGTCGAAGGCCGCCGCGCCAATCGGATCAAGCCCGGCGGTGGGTTCATCAAGAAACAGAATATCCGGTTCCAGGGCCAGGGCTCGGGCCAAGGCGGCGCGCTTGATCATGCCACCTGACAGCTCGGTGGGGTATTTATCGCCAGCGTCACGCGGTAACCCGACCAACGCTAGTTTGACTTGCGCCAGGCGTTCGGCCGCCGGGCGCTTGAGACCGGCATGCTCGAGCAGCGGCAGGGCGATGTTTTCAGTCACCGTCAGCGAGGAAAACAGCGCGCCACGTTGATACAGCACGCCGAAACGCCGCTCCAGTTGTGAGCGCCGCTCGGGCGGCAGGCTTAGCAGTTCTTCACCGAACACCCGTACGGTGCCGGAGTCGGCGCGGCGCAGGCCGAGAATGCTGCGCAGTAAGACCGACTTGCCGCTACCTGAGCCGCCGACTACACCCAGTACTTCGCCCCGGTACAGGTCCAGAGCCAAATCTTGATGCACGGTCTGCGCGCCGAAGCGATTGACCAGCTCACGCACCTCAATGATGGCTTCGTTCGTCACCAGCCCATCTCCATAAAAAACAGCGCGGCGAGGGCGTCGAGCACGATCACCACGAAAATCGACTGAACCACGCTGGAGGTGGTGCGCTCACCGACCGATTGCGCGCTGCCGGTGACTTTGAAGCCTTCCAGGCAGCCGATCACGGCGATCAGGAAGGCAAATACCGGCGCTTTGGCTATACCGACCAGGAAATGTTTGAGGGCGATATTTTCCTGCAACATGGTCAAGTACATGGCCGGGGGGATATCCAAGCTCAGGGCGCAGACCACCGCGCCGCCGAGGATGCCGCTGAGCATGGCGATAAAGGTCAGAATCGGCAACGCGATCAGCAGGGCAAATACCCGTGGCAACACCAGCAGCTCCAGCGGGTCGAGGCCTAGGGTGCGGATGGCGTCGATTTCCTCGTTGGCCTTCATCGAGCCAATCTGCGCGGTAAACGCACTGGCGGTGCGGCCGGCCATAAGGATAGCGGTGAGCAGCACGCCAAATTCACGCAGAAAAGAGAACGCCACCAGATCGACCGTGTAAATGCTCGCACCAAAGTCGGCGAGTACCGTGGCGCCGAGAAAGGCCACCACGGCGCCGACCAGAAAGGTCAGCAGGGCGACGATGGGCACGGCATTCAGGCCACTCTGTTGCAGGTGGGCAACCAGCGAGGTGATACGCCAGCGCTTCGGCCGCAGGCTGATGGCGGCCATCGCCGCCAGGGTCATGCCGATAAAGCCGAGGAGCGCCACGCCCTGCTGCCAGAGTTCTTCCATGGCCTGGCCGATTTGCCCGAAGAAGTCGCGCCAGGCGGGTATGGGTTTGCGCGGTACGGCATCACCGGCGTCGGCGATGGCACTGCCGACCGCCTGCAACAGCAACCGACGCTCGCGGGCCAGTCCCGGCGCATCCTCGGCCAATTCTGCCAAACGCTGGCTGCCGAGTAACCCCACCAGCAATGCGGCGCCAGCGGTGTCCAGCGCGCCGAGGTCTTGCAGGTCTACGCTGGCGTTGCTGTCCAGTGTGTCGCGCCGCTTCAGCACCTCGCTTTCGAGGCGGGCGTAATGCGCCAGCGTCCAGTCACCGCCGATGCGCAAACCAGCGGGCGTATCCGCAGTACTGGACTCAAGCGGGGTGATAAAGGGCGCTGTACTCATGCCGCACAGCTTAGCCCTCTAGCCAGCGTTGCGCCCAGGTTGGCTGAGTCTTATTGAGGGTTCACTGGCGGCGATCAGGTTGCGCCGGGTTGCCGCAGTAGCTGCGTTACAGCGACCCGCCAGCCCTTGGTCGTGGGCAGTCGTGGTGCTGCGTTTACAGATAGCTCAAGGTCGACTTCAGGACAGCCCCTGTGCTGCGTGAGTCCTAGGCTGGGCGAGTTGTTCTACTCATCCAAGGAGCCGGCCATGAAGCCGATTACCGTTTTGCGCGACACCCTGCCGATCCCGCTACTGGACGCCTGTAAATGGACCCGGATTGCCGGCGAGCCGCACACCGTCAACCTGAATGCCTACACCTCGGAAGATGGCAGCAAGATCATGGGTACCTGGATCTGTACGCCTGGCACCTGGCAGGTGGCGTATGAAAAGTGGGAGTACTGCCACTTTCAGGAGGGCTACTGCATCATCACCCCTGAGGGGCAGGAGCCGATCCATCTACGCGCCGGCGATATCTTTATCGTCGAGCCTGGGATGAAGGGCACATGGCAGGTGGTGGAGACGGTGCGCAAGTACTTCGTGTTTGCCTGAATGAGCCCTTTGCTGCGCGCCAGTGGCTGTTTCAGCGCTTGCTGAAGACCAGCGCCTTCAAGGCGCTGTCGGGATGGCTGTCGGGAAATTCTGGCGGGTTGCTTAGGCGCTCGCTGAAATGCAGGCTGGGTGCTTCGCGGGCCATGGCGTCGATCAGGTAGTCCGGGCCGATTTCCGGCTCGTTGCTGCAGGCCAGTACCCGGCCGTCCGTGCTGAGCAGCTCGGGCAGGCGGCGCAGGACTTTCGGGTAATCCTTACTGAGTACGAAGCTGCCGCGCTGGAAGGACGGCGGGTCGATGATGATCAGGTCATAGGGGCCGTACTTGCTCACTTTGGCCCAGGACTTGAACAGGTCATGGCCGAGGAACACCACCTGGCTTAGGTCGTGATCGTTGAGGCGATGGTTGTCGCGGCCCCGGCTGAGCGCTGGCTTGGCCATGTCGAGGTTGACCACCTGCTGAGCGCCGCCGGCCATCGCCGCCACGGAGAAACCGCAGGTGTAAGCGAATAGATTAAGCACGCGCTTTCCCGCCGCCTGCGCCTGCACCCATTGGCGGCCGTGGCGCATGTCGAGAAACAAGCCGGTGTTCTGCTTGCGGCCCAAATCAAGGCGGTAGCGCAGGCCGTGCTCGACAATATCCCAGTGCGCCACAGGCTCGCCGAGCAGCCACTGGGTCGGGCTTTCCGGCAGATAGCGCTGTTGCAGCAACAGGCTGTGGGCGCCACTGTGCTGCCACGCCATGGTTTGGCTGAGATCCAGCAGCAGGCATTGCAGTGCCTGTAACTCGTCATCACTCACCGGTTTGAACAGCGCCACCAGCAGCACGCCTTGCAGCCAGTCGACGGTGATTTGCTCCAGGCCCGGCCAGCAGCGGCCACGGCCGTGAAACAGGCGGCGGGTTTCCTGGGGCGCTGTATTCAGGGCGGCAAGTAAATGCTGGTGCAGGGTGGCGAAAGCGTCTGGAGTCATGTCGTGTGGTCGGTTGCAAAAGGCGACAATTTTAACAGGCTTGCAGGTGCGGCAATCTGCGTGTCTCAATCAGCAGTCAGGCATAACCAGGGTCAGCCTGCAGCTGTTCACAGTATCAATGGGTGGATGACAAAACGACCGTTGCGGGCGACTCTGGCAGGCATACTGGCGGACACCTGTCGGCGAGTAATCCATAAGAACAAGCCTTTGGAGCCCCCATGTCTGCCGAACATTTAGATGTGTTGATCATTGGCGCGGGCTTGTCCGGCGTCGGTGCGGCCTATCACCTGATGAAGCATTGCCCTGACAAACGCTTCGCTATCCTCGAAGGTCGGACTGCCTTGGGCGGTACCTGGGACCTGTTCCGTTATCCGGGTATTCGCTCCGATTCGGACATGTTTACCCTTGGCTATAACTTCAAGCCCTGGACCAACCCGAGGGCGATTGCCGACGGCCCGTCGATCCGCCGTTATATCGAGCAAACCGCGCAGGAATATGGCATCCAGGAAAAGATCCGCTTTCAGCACCGCGTACTCAAGGCTGACTGGTGCACTGAGCGCGCCACCTGGACCCTGCAGGTACAGCGGGGCGATGAGCCTGAACCCGTCACGCTGAGCTGCCAGCACCTGCTGATGTGCACCGGCTATTACCGCTATGAGGCGGGCTACACCCCGGACTTCAAGGGCCGTGAGCAGTTTCAGGGCGAATTTATTCATCCGCAGTTGTGGCCGGCGAACTTCGATTACAGCGGCAAGCAGGTGGTGGTGATCGGCAGCGGTGCCACCGCCGTGACGTTGGTGCCGGCGCTGACCGACAAGGCGGCACACGTGACCATGCTGCAACGCTCACCCACCTACGTGGTGAGCCTGCCCGAGGACGATCCGTTTTCTGCCTTCTTGCGTCGATTCCTGCCAGAAACCTGGGTGTATCGGCTGGCGCGTACGCGCAATGTAGCCATGCAGATGATTTTTTATTCACTCGCCAGGGCCTGGCCCAGCCTGGTGCGCAAGCTGTTGCTGGGTCTGGCCAAGCGCCAACTCGGGCCGAATTTCGACATGCGTCACTTCAGTCCGCACTACAAGCCCTGGGATGAGCGCGTGTGCGTAGTGCCCAATGGCGACCTGTTCGAGGTGCTGCGTGAGGGTAAGGCGACCATGGTCACCGAGCATATCGATGGGTTTACCGCCAAGGGTATCCGCTTGAAGTCCGGCCGGGAGCTGCCGGCGGATGTGATCATCAGTGCCACCGGCCTTGAACTGCAATTGTTTGGCGGTATGCAGGTGGCGGTGGATGGGGTGCCTTTTGAAGTAGCCAAGAGCATGGGCTATCGCGGCATCATGCTGCGTGACCTGCCCAATACCGCCGTGGTGATGGGTTATACCAATGCCAGTTGGACACTCAAGGCGGATCTTTCCAGCGAGTACTTCTGCCGCCTGATCAAGCACATGGATGCCAACGGCATGCGCCAGTGCACGCCACGTGATTCAGCGCGCCAGGTCAAGGATGCGCCTTTCCTCGGTCTGGCCTCCGGTTATATCCAGCGTGCTGCGGGTAAGATTCCCAGCCAGGGAGACCGCGCGCCGTGGAAGCTCTACCAGAACTACCTGCTGGACTTGGCGCTGCTGCGTTACGGCACGCTTGAGGATGACTATCTGCAGTTCAGCTCACCGCATGTCGGTGAATCCACGGCCAGCGCCGCAGCGGTCTAGAGTTAAACGCAATGTAAGCTAGGCGCGATAGCATCATTGACGCGTTACGCCTACACAGGCGTGGCCATTTGCTGCTTTAACTGAGGGCATATGGCCACTGTGCTTTGTGACAGTGTTCACGGATGACAGGCTAGGTAGTCCTGGCCGCTGTCACAAAGGAGTCCTCGAGAGGAGGAGTACTATGGAATCGCTGGATCAAGAACAACGCTATCTGCCAGAGTTACGGGCACATATCGTTAAGCTGCTGGCCAAGGGCTGGGTAATTGCGGAGCGCTCCCCGCTGACTCTGCAGTCCGGGCGCAAGACCTGCATGGTTGTGCACGGCATGTTGATTGGTGATGACGCGTTCTAGTCCTTACCCCACCGTTTCCCGGGCTGCTGTTGATCATCGTTGATCGGCAGTGGCCTTTTTTGTGCGCGTGTAATTTATCGGCGCGCAGTGAGCAGTGCTCTAGTTTTATCCAACAGCTGATGCTGCCTCAGCGCTGGCTGGCGGCGCTGGACCATCGAGCAAAGGCTTAGCGTCGAGGCTGCGGCCACCGGCGTGATGAACATTGGCGGTTCTATTGGCTAACGAATAGGCGCAACCAATCAAGATTTGGCCTGCCGTTCATCATTATCCAAAACGCACGCTCGGGATGCCTAGATCAAGCCAAACTGCACTCTGCCGTTTTTTACCTGCACCGGGTGCTTACGCCTGCGAGCAGCATTCGTGAGGCACTACCCGGCGGCATGCTTGTCAGATGGCCATGCAATAAAACGGCTTTGCGTTTTAGCTGCGAACCTCTGCAGCAGTCAGCTAACTGGCGATCCATGTCATTATCGTCAGCAAGCGGCTTACTGCCCGAACATACCCTAGCGACCTGTGTGGCCAGTTCAAGTAGTCAATTTCGGCGCCTCAGCCATCCGAACCTGAGTTAACCCACTAGCCGTGCAGGCCACTCGCAACAAGAGGAGGCCCCATGCTGCCCTTTAGCTTTGCCACCACCGCGCAGATTATCTGCGAGATCGGCGCGTCCCAGCGTCTGGCTGAACTGTGCCGTGAGCGCGGCGCGCAGCGGGTGCTGATCGTCACCGACCCGGGCATCAGCACGCTCGGCCTACTGGGTGACGTGTTGCCGGGGTTTACCCGTGCGGACGTGACTGTCGAGGTGTTCGATCAAGTGGTGGCCGACCCGCCCGAAGCTATTCTGCTGGCGGCGGTGGCGCAGGCCAAGGCGCTTAAGGCGCAGCTGATCATTGGCTTTGGTGGCGGCAGCTCGATGGATGTGGCCAAGCTGGTAGCGCTGCTGGCGCATCCCGACTGCTCTCAGGCGCTGGCGGAAATCTATGGCGTCGGTAATGCCCGTGGTCAGCGCCTGCCGCTGATTCTGGTGCCAACCACAGCGGGCACCGGTTCAGAAGTCACGCAGATATCCATTATCACCACCGGTGAAACCAGCAAAATGGGCGTGGTCTCGCCGCTGCTGCTGCCAGACCTGGCGCTACTGGACGCCGAGCTGACCCTCGGTCTGCCGCCGGCGGTGACAGCGGCCACCGGTATCGACGCCATGGTGCATGCCATCGAGGCGTACACCAGTGTGTTGAAAAAGAACCCGCTTTCCGACCTGCTGGCCCGCGAAGCGCTGCGCCTGCTGGCCGCCAATCTGGATGAGGCGGTGCACAACGGCGGCAACCGCCAGGCGCGCCAGGCCATGTTGCTCGGCTCCTGCCTGGCGGGGCAGGCATTTGCTAACGCGCCGGTGGCGGCGGTGCATGCACTGGCCTATCCACTGGGTGGGCACTGCCATATTCCCCATGGCCTGAGTAACGCGCTGGTGCTGCCGCATGTATTGGGCTTCAACGCCAACGTGGCGGCGCCGCTGTATGCCGAACTGGCGCCGCTGGTGCTGGGCCAGCAGCTGCGCACCGGCAGCGCGATGCAGCAGAGCGAGCAGTTTATCGGCGCGTTGGCTGATTTCAGCGAGCGCAGCGGCCTGCCGATGAGCTTGCGTGATGCCGGTGTGCCCCTAGACATGCTGCCGACCCTGGCCCGCGACGCCATGCTGCAGCAACGCCTGTTAGTGAATAATCCGCGGGAAATGACCGAAGCCCATGCCCTGGCCATCTACCAGGTGGCCTATTAAGACCGTTGCGTGCCTGTAAGCATGCTCAACGTTTAGCAGCGGCCTGGCCGCGATTAGCGATCAACGCGACGCTTAAATTCGCGGGCAAGCTCGCTCCAAAAAAGCCGGGATGCTTCGATGCTCCCGCCAATCTCAAGGATGCCCAATGAAACAGCCCCAACACCGGCGTGATGACTACCGACACTTCCAGCCGATCACCACGCGCTGGCATGACAACGATGTCTACGGTCATGTGAACAACGTGACTTACTACAGCTTTTTCGACAGTGCAGTGAACCGCTACCTGATCGAAGTCGGCGGCCTGGATATCCAGGCCGGCAGCGTGGTGGGGTTTGTGGTCAGCTCCAGCTGCGACTTCTTCGCCTCCATTGCCTTCCCTGAGCCTATCGAAATCGGTCTGCGCGTCGGTAAGCTGGGCAACAGCTCCGTGCAGTACGAGTTGGCGGTGTTCAAGGCGGGTGAGGAACAAGCCTGTGCCGCGGGACGCTTCGTGCATGTATTCGTCGACCGCAGCAGCAACCTGCCCGTCAGCATTCCCGAAAACCTGCGGGCGTCGATGACGGTGCTGCTGATGGAGCCGACTGCGCCGGAGGCGCTCTAGAGGCGAGAGTTCACGCTGCTGTCGCGGCTAAAGTCCCTCCCATGAATGCGTTAGTCAGCGAACAACAAAAAGCCGCGGTTAAGCGGCTTTTTTGCATCTGCAGTGAGCACTCAATGGTGTTTATGCTTCTTGTGTTTTTTGTGTTTCTTATCGTGGTAGTGGCCATCATCACGCCCGCCGCCACCGGCGTATTCATTGGCTAATGCGCCACCGGCTGCACCACCGAGGCCGGCCCCGATGGTCGAGCCGGTGCTACCCCCTAACTTGCCACCTATTATCGAGCCACCGGCGGCACCCAGGCCACCCCCTAGGGCGGCTTCGGTCTTATTGCCATCGCGTGCGGTAATCACCCCGCCAGCAGCGCCACCCAGACCCGCACCAATGGCGGCCCCGGTGCTACCGCCAACTTGTTGACCGATCACATTGCCTAGGGCACCACCAACACCGCTTCCAATGGCGACCTTGGCGGTGTCGCTAGCGAAGGCGAGGGGGGAGGCCAAAACACTGAACAACAGCGCAGAACATACTGTACGCATACGGCAGACCTTCTTCGATAAATGGGCAGGCTAAGCGCGGCAATCATGCCTTTTATATGCGGGCCATGCAGCCGCATCTCGGGGCTTTTTTATAAAGCCCGAGATGCAGTCTTAGACGCCAGAATAGGGAAAGATTCCCTGGCGCTGCTCGCCTGTGTGAACAGCGCCACAGAACAACCGTTAAAGGATGCGCGCGGTGGCTTGGCTGGCCTGTAGGCGAATGGCCACGTACTTCGACGTCGGGGTGAAACTGCCCTTGCCGAAGCTGGTCAGGGGCACCAGCGGATTGGCTTCTGGGTAGTAGGCGGCCGCCTGGCCGGCAGGAATATCAAAGGCCAGCAGAGTAAAACCGTTGATCTTACGTTCGATGCCGTCATCCCAGAGCGAATGAATATCAACCTTCTGCCCCGGCTGAAAACCTAGGCGCAGAATGTCGGCTTCGTTAGCGAACAGCACCTGACGCTGGCCTTTGACGCCGCGGTAACGATCATCCAGGCCATAGATGGTGGTGTTGTACTGGTCGTGAGAGCGCAGGGTTTGCAGAATCAGATCCGGCGTTTGTCCGCTGTTGCGCACCTGGGGTGGCAGCAGGTCTAAGGGAAGTGGGTTGGCCTTGAAGTTGGCCTTTTTGCTAGGGGTGAGCCAGCGCCGTTCGGCCACTGCATTTCCCAAGTAGAAGCCGCCGGGGTGTTGCAGGCGCTGGTTGAAGTCAGTGAAGCCAGGAATGGTGTCGGCAATCAGCATGCGGATGCGGCTGTAGTCGGCAATCAGCGCGTCCCAATCCACGGGACGATCACCCAAGGTGGCCTTGGCGATGCCAGCCACGATCGCCGGCTCCGAGCGCATCTGCTTGGATAGCGGTTCGAGTTGGCCGTAGGAGGCGTGGATCATGCTGAACGAGTCTTCCACGGTCACCGCTTGCGCCCCAGCCGCTTGATGGTCGATGTCGGTGCGACCAAGGCACGGCAAGATCAGCGCATCCGTGCCGGTAGTCAGGTGGCTGCGGTTGAGCTTGGTGCTAATTTGCACAGTCAGCGCGCAACGGCTCAGCGCGGTATGGCTGCGTGGGCTGTCCGGGGTGGCTTGGGCAAAGTTGCCGCCCAAGCCGATAAACACTTTGGACTGGCCGTCGAGCATGGCATTGATCGCCTCGACGGTGTTGTGGCCTTGCTTGCGCGGTACCTGAAACTTAAAGCGCTGCTCAATGGCATCGAGAAAGGCCGTGGTTGGCCGCTCATTGATGCCCATGGTGCGATCGCCCTGCACGTTGCTGTGGCCGCGTACCGGGCACAAGCCGGCACCGGGCCGTCCAAGATTGCCGCGGAGTAACTGTAGGTTGACGATTTCCTGAATGGTCGCCACCGAGTTGTGGTGTTGGGTGATGCCCATGGCCCAGCAGATGATCACCCGCTCGGCGCGGCGGTAGAGTAGGGCGGCGTGCTGCAAATCATCCAGACACAGGCCCGATTGCTCCACCAGGGAGTCCCAGCTGCTGGCATCGAGCAACGCCAGGTAGTCGTCCAAGCCGTCAGTGTGCTCGGCAATAAATGTCAGGTCGAATACCGCCGGCTCGCCCTGCGCCAGCGCCTCGCGGTGCCATTGCAGGAGAAATTTGGCCATGCCACGCAGTGCTGCTAGGTCGCCGCCCAAGGCTGGGCGGAAGAACGCGGTGTTAATTGGCTCGGAGCCATTGGTGAGCATTTCTAGTGCATGTTGCGGGTGCTGGAAACGTTCCAGGCCGCGCTCTTTCAGCGGGTTAAAACACACCACCTGAGCGCCGCGCTGCACCGCCTCGCGCAGCGGTTCGAGCATGCGTGGGTGGTTGGTACCGGGGTTCTGCCCGAGCACGAAAATCGCATCGCTGTGTTCAAAGTCGGCGAAGGTTACGCTGCCCTTGCCCACGCCCACACTTTGGCCTAGGGCTACGCCGCTGGCTTCGTGGCACATGTTCGAGCAATCGGGGAAGTTGTTGCTGCCAAAGGCGCGCACGAACAGCTGATAGAGATACGCCGCCTCGTTGCTGGCGCGGCCCGAGGTATAGAACTCCGCCTGATCGGGGCTCTCCAGGCTGTTGAGGTGCTGGGCAATCAGCTTGAAGGCATCGTCCCAGCTGACCGGCACGTAGTGATCGCTGGCCGCGTCATAGCGCATCGGCTGGGTCAGGCGGCCTTGGTATTCGAGCCAGTAATCACTCTGCTCGCGCAGCTGGCTGACGCTGTAGCGGGCGAAGAAGGCCGCATCCACACGACGCTTGGTGGCCTCCCAGTTAACTGCCTTGGCGCCGTTCTCACAGAACTTGATGTGGCCGTCTTCCGGCGAATCGCCCCAGGCGCAGCCCGGGCAATCGAAACCGCCATGCTGGTTGGTCTTGAGCAGCGCACGGAGGTTTTTGAACGGCTGTTTACTGTCCAGCCAGGAGTGCGTGACGCTGCGCAGCGCGCCCCAGCCGGCAGCTGCACCCGAGTAAGGTTTATAACGTGGCTTGATTTCTTGCAGGCTCATGGTTACTTCGCTCCGGGCGCGGCTGGGCTGTAAACCCGCGGTGCGCTCTGCTGGGGAATATGGATCAGGTTGAGGTTGTGCCGGCGGGCCCATTGCACGCTCAGGCTGGTCGGCGCGGACAGGCTGACCAGGGTGCCAATTTCTGCGCGCAGGGCTTTATGGATCAGCTCTAGGCTGCAGCGGCTGGTGACGAGGGCAAAGCCCTGGCGCCGCTCACTGCCCTCGCGCTGCAGGGCGCCAAGCAGTTTGTCGAGGGCGTTATGCCGGCCGATGTCTTCGCGGCATAGGCGGATCTCGCCCTGGCTGTCGACAAACAGCGCGGCATGCACCGCGCCGCTGTGACGAGCCAGGGTTTGAACGCTTTGAATGCGTTGGCGCAGCCCCTGCAAATGAGCGGCTTTAGGCAGTGGGCTGGGCGGCAGGCTGCGCAGTTGCGGCAGCGCTTGCTCCAAGGCTTCCACCCCACACAGGCCGCAACCGCTGTTGCCGGCCAAGGTACGGCGCTGCTGTTTGAGTGACCAGAACGCCCGATTGCTCACATGCACCTCCGCATTGATGGCGTTGTCATGCTGTTGGAGGCTGATGTCATAAATGTCATCGAGCGAATCGATCAGGCCGGCGCTGAGGCTGAAGCCGTAAATAAAGTCTTCCAGGTCGCTGGGCGAGACCATCATCACGCTGTGGCTAAGGCCGTTATAACTGATGGCCAGGGCGGTTTCTTCGGCCAGCGCGGCGGCGCCGATTTGCTGCTCGCTCGCCAGTTCGACGTAGCTATAGCTCGGTGCAGGCACCAGTATAGGCGCTTGAGCATTGGCACTGAACGGGGCATGGCGTGGCATGGGCATAATTTCCCGGTGACGAAGGTACCCCCCACCCTAGGCCGCTATGTGGGGGGTGTCTAATTGCTGTTGCCGATGTAATGATAGATGCGCTCTATCAAGGCCCTGGAACCGGTCTCCTAGCGCGGTTGCGGCTGAAAAAGTTGCTGTGCTTCGGCGAAACAGGCATCGGCTAACGCCGAGCGGGGGGCGCTGCGGCGCATGATCAGGCCAAGGGGTGCGAGGGTGTGGGCGTCTTCGATCGGCGTGAGCGCCAGGTGTTCGGTGAAGTCTGCCAGGCCGCTGTTGAGCGGCATGATCGCGCAACACAGCCCGGCGCTGACGGCTTGCAGCAGTTGATGCACGGCGTCGGTTTCCAGCCGCGGATTGGGCGTCAGGCCGCGTGAGCGGAAACTGTGGTCGATGGACTGGCGAAAGTGCATGCCCGCCGAGAGCAGGCCAAGCGGTAGCTCAATCAAGCTTTCCCAGCGCAGGACCGCGCGCGTGAACTGAAAATGCCGGCGGTCATACAGCAGGCCCATGCGCGTCTCGGCCAACTCCAGGCTATCGAAGTGCTCACGGTCCAGGCGGTCAAGGTAGGACAGGCCAAGATCCAGCTGGTTACGCCCCAGCTGTTCGAGGATCCGCTCACTGCTTAAGGCGAACAGCTGGAAGCGCAGGCCGACGTGCTGCTCGGCAAAAAACTGCACCAAACGCATCGGGTCGAACCCGCCCAGCGGCACCACGCCCAAGCGCAGAGTACCGACCAATTGCCCACGGCAGGCAGCCGCTTCGGCATACAGGCCATCATGTGCATCCATTAGGCTCCGGGCCCAGGCCAGAATACGTTCACCCTCGGCACTGAAGCCTTCAAAGCGCTGGCCGCGATGCACCAACTCCAGACCAAGTTCGTCCTCCAGCTGGCGCAAGCGCATCGATAAGGTTGGCTGGGTGATATGGCAACGAGCGGCGGCTTGGCCGAAGTGGCGGGTCTCATCCAAGGCGATCAGGAACTTCAGTTGTTTGATATCCATGATGCATCCTCTGGCCGCGGGTTGCGGCGATTCTAGCAGGCGGTTGGCACCGGTCTATTGCTCACGTCGGTGGGTCGAGTGGTTACCACGGCGCAGCATCGGCGAACTCGTCAAAGGTACCCGCTACGCCCAATTGCCAGCCGCGACATGCGCAGTTGGTGGCTTGGCTGCAACAGCAAGTGCATCGGTCTAGGGCTTATCAGGCGGGTTAAAGCAGCCGGTTAGCGGCGGGTCAGGCACTCGTCCAGTGCGGCTTGCCAATCGGCAAGCTGGACGTGCCAGTCCTGTTGCAGGCGGCTGCAGTTCAGGCGTGAGTTAAGCGGGCGGTGGGCGGGCGTTGGGTAGGCGCTGCTAGGTATGGGCTGCAGCGTTGCCACGGATTTACCTTGGCTGTGCAAGTGCGCGGCAATCGCGCTGGCGAAGCCAAACCAACTGGTCTCGCCCTGGGCGGTCAAGTGATACAGGCCCCACGGGCCGCTCTTGCCGCTGCGCCACTGCTCAATCAGCTGCGCCGTGGCCTGGGCAATCGTGCCGGCCCAGGTAGGTGCGCCGATCTGGTCGGCGACCACGGAAAGGCTTTCGCGCTCCTGCAGCAGACGTTGCATGGTCAGCAGAAAGTTTTTGCCATGCTGCGAATAGACCCAGCTGGTGCGCAGAATTAGGTGCATGCCGCCAACGGCCTGAATGGCCTGTTCGCCAGCCAGTTTACTGCGCCCATAGACGCTCAGCGGATCGGGTGAATCGCATTCGCGGTAAGGCTCGGACTGGTTGCCAGCGAATACGTAATCGGTGGAGTAATGAATCAGTGGCACACCCAGCTCCGCCGCTGCCTCGGCAAGAACGCCGGGCGCTGTTGCGTTGATCGCGAACGCTACTTCGGGCTCGCTCTCGGCCTGATCAACCGCCGTGTGCGCTGCGGCATTGATGATCAGTTCTGGGCGATGCGCTAGAACCTGTTGGCGAATCAACTCGGGCTGGGCGAGATCCAGCTGGTTGCGACCCAGTACCGCTAACTCGGCCTTGCCGTTAAGGCTGCGCTGTAATTCCTGGCTGACTTGGCCATGCTGGCCGAGCAGGAGGATCTTCATGGAAATACCTGCGCTTCGCTAAAGCTGAGGCCGGCCTGATCCTTGGTCGATAGCTGCGGCGCGTCCGCCAGTGGCCAGTCGATGGCCAGCTCTGGGTCATCCCAGCGAATGCAACGCTCATGCTCGGGGGCGTAGTAGTCAGTGGTTTTATAGAGGAATTCGGCGAACGCGCTGAGCACTAGAAAACCATGGGCGAAACCTTCCGGCACCCACAGCTGCCGGTTGTTTTCGGCGGACAAGTGCGCGCCGACCCAGCGGCCGAAGGTGGGCGAGCTGCGGCGCAGATCTACGGCTACGTCATAGACTTCGCCGGCCGTGACCCGCACCAACTTGCCCTGGGCCTGTTGCACTTGGTAGTGCAGGCCACGCAACACGCCACGCTGCGAACGCGAATGGTTGTCTTGCACGAACTCGCGCTGCAGGCCTGTCGCTTCGGCAAAGCGGCGGGCATTGAAGCTCTCGAAAAAGAAGCCGCGTTGGTCGCCGAACACCTTGGGCTCGAGAATGATCACCTCAGGGATGTCAGTGTGAACAATCTGCATGGTCACTCCTCAGCCAGTTTGAGCAGGTACTGGCCATAACCGGTTTTGCTGAAAGCTTTCGCCTGTGCCAGCAGTTGCTGGCGATCAATCCAGCCTTGCTGGTAGGCGATTTCTTCCAGGCAGGCAACTTTCAGGCCCTGGCGATGCTCGATGGTTTGCACGTACTGCGAGGCTTCCAGCAGGCTGTCGTGGGTGCCGGTGTCGAGCCAGGCAAATCCACGGCCAAAGCGCTCGACGCGCAAGTCGCCGCGCTGCAGGTAGGCGTTGTTGACGTCGGTAATCTCCAGCTCGCCGCGCGGCGAGGGTTTAACGGCCTTGGCGATCTCGATCACGTCATTGTCGTAGAAGTACAGGCCGGTGACCGCATAGCTCGACTTCGGTATAGCGGGCTTCTCCTCAATGGAGATGGCCTTGCCTTGCGCATCGTACTCGACCACACCGAAACGTTGTGGGTCGTTGACCCAATAACCGAAGACGGTGGCCCCTGTGGACTCCGCGGCGGCGCGCAGCAGTTTCTCGGTGAAATGCTGGCCGTGGAAGATATTGTCGCCGAGGATCAGGCACACCGAATCGTCGCCGATAAAGTCTTCGCCCAAAATAAAGGCTTGGGCCAGGCCGTCGGGGGAGGGCTGTTCGGTGTACTCGAAGCGCACGCCAAACTGGCTGCCAGTACCGAGCATCTTGCGAAAGTTCGGCAAGTCCTGCGGCGTGGAGATAATCAGAATCTCGCGGATGCCGGCGAGCATCAGCACTGAGATCGGGTAGTAGATCATCGGTTTGTCATAGATCGGCAGCAGCTGCTTGGATACGCCCAGGGTGATGGGGTGCAGGCGGCTACCGGAACCGCCGGCGAGAATGATGCCTTTCATCGTGCTGCTCCTTAAAGTGCGCCGAGGCGTTCGCGCTGGTAGCTACCATCCTGCACGCGGCGGCACCAGTCGAGGTTATCCAGGTACCACTGCACCGTCTTGCGCAGGCCGCTGGCGAAGGTCTCGATGGGTTTCCAGCCGAGCGCGTGTTCGATCTTGCTGGCATCGATGGCGTAGCGCAGGTCATGGCCTGGGCGGTCGCTAACGAAACTGATCTGCTCTTTGTACGAGCCGTTCTGGCGTGGGGCTAACTCATCCAATAAGGCGCAGATGCTTTCCACCACATGCAGGTTGGTCTGCTCGTTGTGCCCGCCGATATTGTAGGTTTCGCCAATCAGGCCTTCGCTCACAACCTTTAACAGCGCGCGGGCGTGGTCTTCCACATACAGCCAGTCACGCACCTGCTGACCGTTGCCATACACCGGCAGTGCTTTGCCATCGAGGGCATTGAGGATGACCAACGGGATCAGCTTTTCTGGGAAATGGAAGGGTCCGTAGTTGTTCGAGCAATTAGTGATCAGTACCGGCAGCCCATAGGTGCGCTGCCAGGCACGCACGAGGTGATCCGATGCAGCCTTGCTTGCCGAATAAGGCGAGCTCGGCGCGTAGGGGGTGGTCTCAGTAAACAGATCGTCCACGCCATGCAGATCGCCATACACCTCGTCGGTGGAAATATGGTGAAAGCGAAACGCTGCCTTGCGCGCCGGGTCCAGCTGCGACCAGTAGCTGCGAGTGGCTTCGAGCAGCGCATAGGTGCCGACGATATTGGTCTGGATAAACGCTGCTGGGCCGTCGATGGAGCGGTCGACATGCGACTCAGCCGCCAGGTGCATGATCGCATCCGGCTGAAATTCAGCCAGTGCCTGGCTGACGGCTGCGCTGTCGGCAATATCCGCCTGCACAAAGCGATAGCCCGGATGATCGGCCACACTGGCCAACGACTCGAGATTGCCAGCATAGGTCAGCTTGTCGAGGTTGAGCACCTGATGCGCGGTGTTATTCAGCAGATGACGAATCAGTGCTGAACCGATAAAGCCGGCGCCGCCGGTGATAAGAATGTGCACGTGGCTATGCCTTCTGCAGATACTGTCGGTAAAGATTGTTATTCAGTGTTACAAGCCGAGTACAGGCAGGCAAGCCGCCAGTACTATTTAAAGGCATAAAAAAACCCCGCTTCGCAGCGAGGTTTTCTTTATATGGTGCCGGCACCAAGAGTCGAACTCGGGACCTACTGATTACAAGTCAGTTGCTCTACCAGCTGAGCTATACCGGCGTTTGTGGGGCGCATTATATCGATTCATTTGCCTGAGTAAAGCGCTCTGAGCATAGATATTTGCATGGATTTTTATCAGCACTGGAATGCTTATGCACATATGCAGTGCATCTGATGGGAGCCTGCGCAAGCTTTGTGCGCTGGTTCACTGTATTTCTTAAGTGCATGTTTTCGATGAACATATTTTAAGGTCGAAGAATGTTGAGCCAGGCGTAAGCTCGCAAGCACGGCCGTTTGCGCGGCTTGCTCAGAATCTGTCAACAGAGTTATCCACAGCATGTTGTGGGTAATTTATGTTGGCGTTCTGCCAGCAGTAGCAAGTTTCTCGGGCTCTGTTGGTGGGTGCAAAAGCTGCCAAGCCTCACCCTGAAGCCTTGCTCCTGCAGGAATAACGCACAGTCGAGCACTAGCCAGAGTTCTAGAGGCCGCCGGAACAGGTTGCGCAGTAGTTCCAGATTGCGGACCTCGGCCAGACGTTGCCAGCCCTGTTGCTCCAGGTGCCCCCAGTCCCTCTGCATAGGTGCTGGCAGCTGCTTGAGGGCAGCGAGGTCTTTGCAGTAATCGGCAAAAGGCTTGTCCAGCCAGGCCGGTTGCAGAGACGGGGTGGGCAGGTACTCATCGATACCACGCAGTTGGCGTTGCAGCAGGTCGAAGGCTAGCCGTCTGGCCATGGATTGGTCACGTTGCCGGCGCACCTTTGCGCCAGCGGTAACGGTTTCGCTAAGCGGCAGGCCGAGATCGTCGATGGACAGTTGCAATGTTGAGGCCTGGGCGCTCGTCGACAGAGCCTGATAGGTCGGCGTACTGATGCGGTTGTAGCAGCAGGGGGCAATGGCCAGCTGCTGGCAGCCGGCCTGGCTAGCCAGTTGCAGTAGGCGCGTGTGCAGCTCGCCGCAGGCATGCAGTGCTACTGGCGTGTGCTGTGCCTGGAGCTGCGACGCGGCATTGTCAGCCAGCACATTCTGCTCGATGTGTTTTGCGTTGATGCCGAGTTTGTGGCTGAGCTGAAGGCCGCTGCTGACCAGCTGTGGATCGTATTCCAGGCAAGTTAGTGTGCCGCCGCCGTGTGCCAGGTGCCTGCCGAGGTGACCTTTACCGGCGCACCAGTCCAGCCAGTGTTGCGGTGTTTGGGTAAAGCGTAGGCTGCGGGCGAAGGCGTCGATCTGTTGCCACTTGCGGCCCGGTACCGCTGCGCTAAAGCGCGCGGGTAAGAACGTTGCGGGTGAATGTGGTAGCTCACCGACCTGGCTCAGCTCGTGAGCTTTGCAGGCCAGTTGCGGGAAGGGCGCTGGTGCTTGCAGCAGGTGTGGTTGATTATGCACCGCTTCGGCATGCTCTAAGCTTTGCGCCCTTAGCCAGGCCGCTAGCTGAGGGTGCTCGGCCTCCCAAGGGATTTGCGGGTAATGCACGAACGGTCGTGGTCGCCACAACGCTTGATGCTCAGACAGGAAGCTGTCGAGCGCCTGAAAACGCTGCAGCAGGTCAGCGTTATGCAGGATGTAAGCGGGGGAGGTGGTCGCCATAGTGAGTGTTGCCTGAGGGCGTTTGCCCCCAAGCAATCAGCGGCCCTGGCAGGCGTCTACGCGCAGCCAGCGTTCCAACAGTTTGAAGCCGCGTACCAGCAAGAACGCGATGAGCAGATAGAACATCCCAGCGGCGAAGAATATCTCCACCGGCAGGTAGGTGCGGGCGATGATGGTACGGGCCATGCCGGTGAGCTCTAGCAGGGTCACGGTACTGGCCAGGGCGCTGGCCTTGAGCATCAGGATCACTTCATTGCTGTAAGCCGGCAGACCGATGCGCGCGGCGCGCGGCAGGATGATATAGAACATGGTCTTGGCCCGAGACATGCCAAGTGCGCGGGCTGCTTCTATTTCCCCTGGCGGCACAGCCTGGATAGCGCCGCGCAGAATTTCGGCGATATAGGCGGCGGTATGCATCGTCATGGTCAGTACGGCGCACCAATAAGGGGAGCGTAGATAGGGCCAGAGTGGGCCTTCGCGCACCGCATCGAACTGCGCCAGGCCGTAATAAACCAGGAACAGCTGCACCAGCAGCGGCGTACCGCGGAAAAAGAAGATGTAGCCGTAGGGTAGGGCGCGCACATACCAGTGGTGTGAGGCGCGAGCGATGCCCATCGGGATGGCCAGAATTAAACCGGCGAGCACCGCAATGCCCACCAGCTCAAGGGTTAACACTGCACCTTTGCTGAGGCGTGGTAGCCATTTGATGATCACGTCCCAATTAAGGGCTGTCAGCCCGCCCCAGAGTGCGTATGCAATAAGCGCGAGGGCAATGCTCCAAGCGGCTATTTCAGAGACTTTTCTCATGAGGTGCTCCTGACAAAGCCACGGCTGGAGCGTTTTTCCAGGAAGTGCATGCCAATCATCGCGAGGACGGTTAGGCCCAAGTAGATAAAGGCCGCCACTAGGAAGAAGGTGAAAGGCTCCTTGCTAGAGGTCACGGCAATTTGCGAACGACGCATGATTTCTTCCAGGCCGATCACCGAGACCAGAGCGGTGTCCTTCATCAGGATCATAAACAGGTTGCCCAGACCGGGCAGGGCGATGCGCCACATCTGCGGCAATATCAAGCGCCAGAAGATCCGTGGTCTGGACATGCCCAGGGCCTGACCCGCTTCGCGATGGCCCCTCGGGATGGCTAGAATTGCGCCGCGAAACACCTCGGTAGCGTAAGCGCCGAAACAGAGGCCTAGGGCGATGGTGCCGGCGGCAAAGGCATTCAGCTCAAGGCTTTCGATGCCCAGCAGGTCTGCCAGGTTGCGCATTAACTGCACGGTGCCGAAGTAGATCAGCAATACCCAGAGCAGTTCGGGGATGCCGCGCACGATGGTCGAATATGTACCGCCAAGCCATTGCAGCGGCTTGTACGGGGACGTTTTGGCGAGAGCGCCGAGCAAGCCGAGCACCAGACCCAGGCACAGCGCGCTGAGCGCCAGCTTGATGGTCATCAGGGTGCCAGCAGCCAGGGCTGGGCCGAATCCGTAAAGGTCGAAATTCATAGGGGCTCAGGAGCCTGCGCCGCCCGGATAGGCGACGCAGTGCCGGCAGCTTAGTAGATGCTGAAAGGGAAGTACTTATCGTTGATTTTCTTGTAAGTGCCGTCGGCGATGATCTCGGCCAGCGCAGCATTCAGCTTCTCGCGCAGCGGATCGTCTTTGCGCACAGCGATGCCGATCTTGTCGTTGTCGAATACCGGATCGCCCTTGAATTCAAAGCTCTTGCCGGCGTCGCTCTTCAGCCATTCCCAGTTAACGAAGGTGTCAGCCAGTACGCCATCAAGACGGCCTGAGGTCAGGTCGAGGTAGGCGTTTTCCTGGGTGTCGTACAGCTTGATATCGATGACGCCATCCAGGTTATCTTCCAGCCAAGTGCCCGCGATGGTCGCACGTTGGGCGCCGATCACTTTGCCTTGCAGGCTGGCTTTATCGGTTTTGAAATTACCACCTTTAGGTGCGATGAACTGCAGCTTGTTGGTGTAGTAAGCATCGGTAAAATCTACTGCTACTTTACGTTCGTCAGTGATCGACATAGAGGCGATCAGGAAGTCGAATTTCTTCGCGTTCAGGGCCGGGATGATGCCGTCCCAGTCGGAAGTAACCACTTCGCACTCAGTTTTCATCTTGGCACACAGGGCCTGGCCGATTTCCACGTCGAAGCCGCCAACTTGGCCACTGGCGTCGATCAGGTTAAACGGCGGATAGGCACCTTCGGTACCGAGCTTGAGTGTTTCAGCAGCAACGGCGCTGGTGCCGAATGCCAGGGTGGCGGCAGCTGCCAGCAGGATTTTCTTGTAGCTCTGCATGCGGTGTTGCTCCGTGTTTAGTGGTTACTGGACATAAATTGTTTGCAGCGCGCCGAGTTTGGGTTGTCGAACACCTGCTCTGGTGAGCCCTGTTCTTCAATCAGGCCCTGATGCAGAAACACCACTTCGCTGGACACCTGGCGGGCAAAACCCATTTCGTGTGTCACCAACAACATGGTGCGGCCTTCATCGGCGAGCGCGCGGATGACATTAAGCACTTCTTGTACCATCTCCGGGTCGAGAGCCGAAGTAGGCTCATCGAACAGGATCACCTTGGGCTCCATGCACAGGGTGCGGGCGATAGCTGCACGCTGTTGCTGGCCGCCGGACAACTGGTTGGGGTAGACGTGACGTTTGTCGCCGATGCCGACCTTGGCCAGCAGCGCCTCTGCACGTTCGATGGCTTCAGCTTTACTCAAACCGAGCACGCGGCGCGGTGCCTCGATGATGTTATCGAGCACGCTCATGTGCGGCCACAGATTGAAATTCTGGAAAACAAAGCCTAGCTCGCTGCGTAGGCGATTGATCTGGCGACTGTCGGCGGCAACTAGATCACCATTCTTCGACGCTTTAAGTTTGAGCTCCTCGCCGGCCACGATGATCTGCCCTTTATGTGGGTTTTCCAGCAGATTGATGCAACGCAGGAAGGTCGACTTGCCGGAGCCGGATGAGCCGAGGATGGAAATTACATCACCGTCGCGAGCGGTCAGGGAGATGCCCTTAAGCACCTCAAGGTCGCCGTAGCGTTTGTGCAAGTCGCGAATTTCCAGCGCGGGCGTGGCCTCGGCCATGGGTGGTCCTCTTCTTCTTCGGATGCGCTCAGGCGTTGCGTGGCCTTCCTGGCGAGGCCTCACGCTAGCATAGCGGTTCGCTGATCGCCAAGCCGTTTGCGGCTGATTAAGGAGTTGTTCGGTTCGGGCTGTCGCCTGCCTGAAGCTGCTTGTCGCGCGGGTACAATTTTGTACCAACCTAACCGCTACGGCCGTTTTCATTGCTGCCGCGAGCGGCGCGGCAATGAGGTGTTAGTGAATAGATGTGTCGGAGTAGATGTGCCGGCTTTGGTCAGGGAACCCCCATTTCTGGGGTTGTACCTATTCATAGACTATCGATTCCAAGCCGGCTGCATTTAGGGGCGTGGCTTTGCGGGGCATAAAGGCACCATCGTAGGGGCATGGGACATGACCGAACCGGGAATGCCGCCAAAGATGCCCCAAAACTTTGGGCTTGCAAGGGTAGGGTGCGGAATTGCAGGCAATAAAAAACCCGCACTAGGCGGGTTCTTTAGGGGCTTTCGGGTGGTTTTGGCACTACCTGAAAACTTTATATGGTGCCCGGGGACGGAATCGAACCGCCGACACGGGGATTTTCAATCCCCTGCTCTACCGACTGAGCTACCCGGGCTAACGGGGCGCTATTAGACGGATTTGGGGGGTAGGTGTCAAGCGAGGTTTCGAAAATATTTAATTAATACGGGCGGTTAGGCTCGAGCGAGGGTTCAGCGGCGCATTGCAATGTGGTGGATGGATAAGGCGCCATCCACTTTAGCCGCGATGGGTGTGGTAGTCGTGTAGGGTGGATAACGCTTTGTTTATCCACCATCGCGGTCTGGTGGATGGATGAGGCGTCATCCACCCTACGGCCTCAAGCGCCTCCCAGGGTTTGGTAGGGTTATTCGCTGGGTGGCACGTAGCCTTCGGCTTGGGCGTATTCCTCGCCAGAGAGGAACTTGTCCATCTCGACCTGCAGGAACTTGCGATCTTCGGCGTTCATCATGTTCAGGCGGCGTTCGTTGATCAGCAGGGTCTGGTGCTTCTGCCATTCGTCCCAGGCTTGCTTGGAGACGTTGGTGAAGATTTCCTCACCTTTGGCGCCCGGATACGGCGGGCGCTCCAGGCCGGGGAGTTCCTGTTTGTGTTTGCGGCACTGTACGGTGCGGGTCATGGCGTTTCTCCAGTGTTCGGTGCTGTGGCAAGAGCTTCGGCCGCGCGTTTCAGCAGTTTTTTCACAGGGGCGGCTAGGCCTAAGCGCGGCGGGGTGGCGAGGTTATACCAGAGCCAGTCTGCCTCGGCCACGGCGGCTGGCGCGGCATCGACCTGGACCAACCAGGGTTCGATGGCCAGCTGAAAGTGGCTGAAGGTGTGGCTTAGACCGCTGAGTTCGTGCTGCGTGCCCAGCTGAAGGCTGTGGCGGCTGGCCAGGGTGGTGATGGCCGTTGCTTCGTCCAGCTCAGGCAGACTCCAGAGGCCGCCCCATAGACCGCTGGACGGGCGGCGATAGAGCAGCACCTCGCCATTGCGGTTGGCGAAGATCAGCATCAGCGTGCGTTTCTGCGGCAGTTTTTTCCGCGGCTTGGCAATTGGGTAGCGGATTTCCAGGCCTAGAAGGTGCGCCTGGCAGCCGCTTTTAAGCGGGCAGAGCAGGCAGCTGGGTTTGCTGCGGGTACACAGGGTGGCGCCGAGGTCCATCATGGCCTGGGTGTATTTATTCACCCGTGCTTGCGGGGTGAAGCATTCGGCCACCTCCCACAATTTTTTTGCCACCTTCGGCTCGCCCGGATAGCCCTCCTGAGCGACATAGCGGGCCAGCACACGTTTGACGTTGCCGTCGAGGATGGGCGCGCGCAGGCCCATGCTCAGGCTGGCGATGGCGCCGGCAGTGGAGCGGCCAATGCCGGGCAGTTCAGTGAGCTGGTCGACATCACGGGGGAATTCGCCGGCGTGTTTGGCCATGACGATTTGCGCGGTCTTCTGCAGGTTGCGCGCGCGCGCGTAGTAACCAAGGCCCGTCCACAGGTGCAGCACTTCATCTTCCGGCGCTTCGGCTAGGTCATTCACTGTTGGCAATGCGGCCATAAAGCGGTCGAAGTAGCCGAGCACGGTGCTGACCTGGGTTTGCTGCAGCATGATCTCCGAGACCCACACCCGATAAGGGGTGATGCCCTGTTGCCAGGGCAAGTCCTTGCGGCCGTGTTGGTCATACCAATCGAGTACAGAGGTGGAAAACTGCGCGGGGCTCATCGGTTGAACAGGCCCTTGAGCGCGTCTTTCAACTCGGGGCTGACCTTGTCACCGAGCTTCTCATCAATTTTCTCGCTGAGTTTGTTGCCGGCCAGTTTGGTCGCGACCTTACCCAGGCCGTCCTGATCCAGGCGGCAGGCCTTGCCGCCCATCTCCAGGGGGCCACGGCAGCGTACTGGCCATTCGATGCCGACATAGCGCTCGTTGACCTGGCATGCAGGGTCTGGCATCTCGCGTTGATCGCCGATGATGCTGATGCCGACACGGTAATCGAGGCTAAGGATGCGCAGGTCGACGTCGCCATTGCCGCTGACCGCCAGGCCGGGAATACGTGCCTTGAGGTCGGGGTTGTTGGCCACACCGTTTCGCAGAAGCAGGCTGCCTTGCAGGGTTTCAAAGGGCGTGTCTTTGCCGCGTGGGTCACTGCTCAGGGCTTTGCGGTTGAGGGTGGCGATGCCGCGGCACAACTGCTGCTCCAGGTTAGCGTCGACCAATACGCCGTCATTGAGCAGGAAGTTGGCGTCGCCATTCAGGCCGTCGATCCAGGCGCGCTGGCTGTTACCGCTGGTGCTCAGGTTAGCGTTGAGGTCGAGCAAACCTTTGATTGGCGAAGGCTGATCAGGTTTTTTCAGGAAGGGTTCGATCTGAATGCCACGCAGGTTTTTCTGCACACTGAGCAGTGGCACGGCTGGGCGCACATCGATGCTGGCTTTGGCGTCGAAGCTGCCGTTGCCGATAGTGCCGCGCACATCCTGCAGGGTCAGCAGGCCGCCTTTGCCCTGCGCCTTGGCGCTGAAGTTGCTGATCACCTGTTGCTGGGCGGTGAGCTGGTCAAGGGTGAGGGTGAGCTGCATATCCAGCTTGCGCAGCGTCGCGATCGGCAGCATTTCGCTGCTGCTCCAGGCTTGCTGGGTCGGCGCATCGGGCAAGGGTGTGCTGCCGCTCTGTCCGGCGCTGGCGACGCTGGCCTTGACCTCGGCTTGGCGGGCGGCACTGGCATCCTTGGCGTCCTTGGTCGGTGCGGGCAGGTAACGGTCAAGGTTCAGCTGGTCGCCCTTGAGTTGCACGCGCAGGGCTTGCTTGGCGAAGTCGGCAATCGCCAGTTGGCCGGTGAAGGTACTGTCGTCCAGCTTCAGTGTGAGCTCTTCAAACGTCAGGCTGGTGTCGCTGCCGCTGAGGCGAGTGACCAGTTCGAATTGGCTGAGGGTCTTTTCATCGTTCATCGCCGGCAGTGTCTGGCCGATGGTGGTGAGGAATTCGCGCAGGTTAAGCGGGGCAATAGACAGGCCGCCGCTGAGTTTTGGCTGCTTGTCGAGGTCGCGAATTTTTAGCTCGCCGAGGGCGCGCAGCTGATTGGCAGAGAGTTTCAGGCCGTTCCATTCGGCGACCTGGGCCGCCAGGTCGACCAGCAGTTGGCCTTGCACGGAGTAGGTCAGGGTCTGGCCAGCGAACGGTTCGCCGGAGACTTCGCCGGAGAACTTGGCATCTTCCAGTTGATAGCGCTTGAGCGCGCGGTCGAAGCGCAGCTCGCCCTGCAGCTCGCTGCGTGCGCGCAGTACCGGCTTATTCAGGCCGAAGAAGGCGCTGAGTTTGATCGGGATGCCAGCGCCCTCGCGGATCGCCCCGGTGGTTAGCTGGATGCTTTCGGCGCTGAATTGCTGGCCTTTCTGCGTGTCGTGGTAATCAATGCGCGCACCGTTGACGATCAGGCTATCGATGTCCAGTTTTAGCGCTTGGCTGCTCTCGCCTGGCTCGGTTGCTGGGCTGTCAGCCGGGGCGCTATTGTCGGTTGGAGTATTAGCGGTCGCGGCGTTGGTCGGTTTGCCGACATCTTCCCAGTTGCTGTGGCCTTTTTCGTCGCGCTGCAGGTTGAGGTTGAGGCCGTCGATGCGGATGTCGCTCATCTGCACTTCTTTGCGCAGTAGCGGCAGCACGCGCACTGACAGACCAAGCAGGCGCAGGTCGGCAAAAGGTTGATCCGGTGTGCTGAGGCTGGCCAGGCTGGCGTCGGTCAATTCGAGGCCGAGCCAGGGGAACAGGCTCCAGCCGATATCGCCCTTGAGGGTCAGCTCCACATTAGCTTTATCACGCGCCAACTGGCGGATTTCATCTTTATAGTCGTTGGGATCGAACAGGTGGGTGAGGGCAAAGCCCAGCGCCACGATGATCAGCAATAGCCCGAGGAAAAACAGGCCGAGGATTTTGCCGAGCGCTTTCATGTGCGAATCCTTGTTTCTAGACTGAAGAATGTATAACAGCGACTGTAGCTGGCGAGTATAGCGCCAGCGCTTTATCTGGGCCGCTGACAGTCCCGTTTGCGTGGCGATTTTGCAAGCGCCTTTTTCAATCGTAGGCGCATGAGAGGCTTGGCGCCGGGCTGGCGCGTGGATTGCGTGGTGCGGGCAGCCAGGCTGCTATGGCGTTTTTGCTGCTGCTGATTGGCGGGTTTGGCTGCGGCTCGCTGGCTGTGCAGGGGTTAGGCTGTAGTACAGAACAATCAGGCCAGGTGCCTATGAACGTCGCGATCATGGCTTTTCCGCTGTATATCCTGCTGATGCTGCTGGAGCTGGCCTACGAGCGCTACTCCGGCCGGCATACCTATCGCCTGGCGGATGCCAGCACCAGTATCAATACAGCGGTGCTGCGGGTGCTGCTGGAAGGGCCGCTGCGCCTGCTGCTGATTCTGCCCTACGCCTGGCTGTATGAGCATGCGCGGCTGTTCGACTGGAGCAGCCAATCGCCCTGGCTGTGGTTGGGCGGTTTTATTGCGGTGGATTTCTGCTTCTATTGGGCGCATCGCAGTCTGCATCGTTACAACCTGCTGTGGGGCGCGCATCAGCCGCACCACTCCAGCGAGGACTTCAACCTGTCCACCGCGTTGCGCAAAGGTGCATTTCAGACTGCTTTCGATTGGCCGTTTTACCTGCCCCTGGCGTTGCTCGGGGTACCGTTACCGGTGTTTCTCGTGCTGCTCGGCGTGCAGCTGGCGTATCAATTCTGGATTCATAGCCAGCATGTGGGCCGCCTTGGCTGGCTGGAGCAGGTGCTGATAACCCCCAGTCACCACCGCGTGCATCACGGGCAGAACGACTGCTATATCGACAAGAACCACGGTGGCGTTTTCATCGTCTGGGACAAGCTCTTCGGCACCTATGCCGAAGAGCGCGAGCCGGTGCGCTACGGGGTGACCACGCCGGTCAGTAGCTTTGACCCGATCCGCCTGCAGTTTTCCTGGTGGCGCTTGCTTTGGGCCGATGCCCTGGCGACCCATTCTTGGTGGGACAAGCTTCGCCTGTGGTGGATGCCTACCGGCTGGCGGCCGGCGGATGTGCAGAACCAACCCTGGCCGAAGATGGGCGCAGAGAAGTTTGCACGTGACTACCCGACCGCGCTCAAGGCCTATGCCTTTGCTCAGTTCCTGGCGATCAACGTCTTGGCCCTGGTGTTTCTTATTGGGATACGCGAGGTGGGCGCCTGGCAGCCCTGGTTGCTGGTGCTGGTGATTCTCAGTGGCTGCATAAGCCTGGGACTGTTGTTCGAAGGGCGACTGGGGTTGTGGCGGGTGGAGTTTGCGCGCCAGGGCACTCTGGTGCTGTTGGCGCTATTTGCCAGCCTGTGGCTGGCGCCGGCCCAGGCGTTGGTGGCGCAGCTTTTGGCGATCTTTAGCCTGTCCAGCCTGCTTTGGTTGAGCTGGTTGGCCAGGGAGGCGCGGATCTGC
>JAGGNC010000241.1 GCA_017886405.1 Pseudomonas sp.
AACGGAATAAACGGCTGTATTGGCGCTCGTGCGCCATGCTCGCCAGGGCCAGGCCAAACGCGGCGCTGCCCCAGTGGTGTGGCTCTAGTTCGCTGGCCTGGCGCTGTGCCCGATCCAGCAGTGGCAGCAGTTGTGAGGTGAGGCGCTGCGCGGCTTGCTGGCCCAGCGGCAGGGTTTTCATTAGCACCGCCAGCTGGTTCTCCAGCCAACCCCACAGCCAGGCACTCAGGGCATCCTGCGGCTCGATCTGCCAGGCGCGGGCGGCTAGGGCCCAGCTCAGGGCCAGGCCAGGCTCTTCGAATTCAGCGAAAAACTGCTGCGCCGGTTGATCAAGCTCCGGCAAGCCGCTGAGCAATTGGTGCAGGGAATAGCCCATCTGCCGGCTTTCCAAGCGCAGTTCACGGGTTTCGCGGCTGGCGCGGTGTTGTTCGGCGAGGGTGCGCAGGGAGGCCCAGTCCTCGCCTGCCGCAGCTTGGCAATGGCCGAGCAGCAGCGGCGCTTCAAAGCGCGCGAGGTTGAGCAGCAGCTGATCGGCAATCCAGCGCTGAGCGCTTTCTGCGCCATCAACCAGGCCTTGCTCGACCGCCATTTCCAGGCCCTGGGAATAGCTGTAGCTACCAATCGGCAGTTGCGGGCTGGCGAGCCTCAGTAACGCCCAGGCGGGGTTCATTTGCGTGCACCGAACTGATGCAGGCGTGGGGCATAGCTGAATTCCGCATCGCCGGCATGGGAGTGGTGATGGCCGCCGCCGTAGGCGCCTTGCTCGGGCTGGTAGGGCGCTTCGATATGGTCAACCGTCGCGCCGAGCTGTTCGAGCATGGCCTTGAGTACATAGTCGTCCGGCAACCGCAGCCAACCATCGCCCAGTTGCAGGGCGACATGGCGGTTGCCCAGGTGATAGGCGGCGCGCATCAGTTCAAATGGGTTGGCGCAGGTGACATGCAGCAACGGCTCGGCCCGGGCCATTACGCGCACGATACGCCCATCTTCGGCTTGCAGGCATTCGCCGTCGTGCAGGGCGGGCTGGCCGCGTTCGAGAAATAGGCCAACATCCTCGCCACTGCGGCTGAAGCAGCGTAGGCGGCTCTTGCTGCGGGCTTCGAAGCTCAGTTCGAGTTCGACGTCCCAGTGTGATTGGGCGGCAATACGGCGGTGGATCACCAACATGGGGCAGTTTCCGGCAGGGCTATGCCGGTTATAGAGCAAGGGCCTTGCCAAGCTGCCATTGCGCCACGCAGAGCGCGGCGCGTGGGTGTTGGTGTGGCTAAAATTGGAGCGTGATGAGCTGTGGTTTGGTGCGTGCGCTGGATTTTTGCCTGATTTTGGTGCGTTCGGCGAGCTGCGATCAGTCGCGGGTCTGGCCGAGTCCCTGCCAATGCTTAGCGCCGATAAAGATAAAGCGCAGCTGTTCGATCATTTTGGCTTCGGGGCTGGCGTGTGGGGGCAGGTTACTGGCCGGTGGATCGATTAACTCGGGCAGGGTGGCGAACACAGTTTTTACCACCAGGTCGGCGATTATCGACTGTGCCGGCTGCGGCAGGTGCTGTTGCTTGGGCATCTGGCTGAGGTCCGCGACCAAGTCGGCGGTGATGCGCTCACGCAGTGCGGCCACTGCCTGGCGGACCAGCAATGAGCCGCCGTATTGCTCGCGGGCAAGAAACAGAAACTGCGAGCGATTGGCGGTTACGGCATCGACAAAGATGCGCACCGAAGCATTGATCACCCCGCCCAGTTCGAACTCGTGGTGGCGTACCTGGCGAATGGTGTCGCGGAAGGTCTCGCCCACCTCGGCCACTAGCGCCAGTGCCAGCGCATCCATGTCATCAAAATGGCGGTAGAAGCCGGTGGGCACGATGCCGGCGCTGCGGGCTACTTCGCGCAGGCTCAGGCTGCCAAAACCGCGGCCGCTGTCCATCAGGCGGCGCGCTGCGTCCATCAGGGCGTTGCGGGTTTGCAATTTTTGTTCGGCGCGCGGTTGTAGTGGTTTCAAGCGGGCATGGCTCTGCATGGCGAAATCAGCGGCGCATCCTAGCAAATGGCCGTCGTTTACGTCGAACCAGACGTGCCTTTTATATTTTGAGTGAACGAGTGTTGACTGAATCGATTTGCTCTGCCAGTCTAGTGTACGACTGTTCACTGGAGTGCTGTCATGATCCTTTTACCTTTTGCCTTGGTGCGTGGTTTTGCTGGCGTATTACGCCCGCTGCGAATGTTGGTTGCGCAGGGTTGGATGCGCGAAAGTGATGCCGATGCCGGGTTGGCGCTGTTGCACCCAGCGCTGCGGCTTAATCGGGTATTTGCCCGCGTGATGCAGCGTCAATGGGTCGCCGATGACATGCTTGAGCTGACCTTGCGCCCTAACGGCAACTGGCGCGGCGCAAAGTCGGGCCAACATGTGCAGCTGTATCTCGAGCGCGAAGGTGTGCGCTTGAGTCGTAGTTACAGCCTGACCGCGGTGCAGGCGGATGGCAGCTTAAAAATCGCCATCAAGCAGCAACCCGGTGGCCGTGTGTCGCCTCATCTGCTGGAGCACTTGGCGGTGGGCGACACCTTGGAGCTGGGGCCGGTACATGGCGATTTGACCTGGCCTGAGGCTGACCATGGCGTGCTGCTTTTGGCCGCGGGCAGTGGCATTACACCGCTGCTGGGCCTGCTGCGCACCGCCCTGGCGCAGGGCTTCAGTGCGCCAATTACGCTGCTGCATTATGTGCGCGAGCAGGGTCAGCGGGCCTTTGTCGCCGAATTGCAGACGCTGCAGGCGCAGCACAGCAATCTGCAGGTGCGTTGGTCGTTGACCACCGACACTGCAGAGCCGGGCGCGATTGCTGGGCGTTTTACTGCCGAGCACCTGAGCGCTGTGCCGCAACTTTCCCAGTCTCGGGTGCTAGCGTGCGGACCGGCGGGTTTTGTCGGCCAGGTTCAGCAATGGTGGCACGCCGCCGAGTTGCCGGGTGCATTGCAGGTCGAGGCATTCACGCCGCCTGCGCTGATCGCCGATGTCAGCCTGCGTCAGGTACGCCTGGGTTTTGCCCGCAGTCATCAGCAGACCACTGCTGACAATCAGCGCAGTCTGCTGGAGCAGGCCGAGGAGCATGGACTCAAGCCTGCCCATGGCTGCCGTCAAGGTATCTGCGCCAGCTGTACCTGCACCCTGCTGAGCGGAACGGTACGCGACTTGCGCAGCGGCGCGTTATTCAGCGAGCCGGGCCAGTCAATCCGCCTATGCATCAGCGCTCCCCATGCTGATGTCGAGATCGATCTTTAACTTGCGAGGTAATCCCCATGCGATTTGATCGCGAATTGTCTGTAGACGAAATGAACGCGTTCGGCAACGAGCTGGATGCACTGCGTCAGCGCACCCTGGCCGATATTGGCGAGGTGGATGCGCGCTATATCCGTCGCATCCGTGCGGCAGTGCGTTTTTGTTGCTGGAGCGGGCGGGGCTTGCTGATGCTCGGCTGGTTCCCGCCGACCTGGCTGCTGGGCACCCTGTTGCTGGGCCTGGGCAAGATCCTGGAAAACATGGAGCTGGGCCATAACGTAATGCATGGCCAGTTCGATTGGATGAACGACCCCGAGTTTTCCGGGCGCAGCTATGAGTGGGATATCGCCGGGCCTAGCGACTTCTGGCGGCACACCCACAACCACGTGCACCACACCTGGACCAACGTGTTAGGTATGGACGATGACGTCGGTTATGGCCTGGTGCGGCTGTTTCCCGAGCAGCGCTGGAAGCCGTTTTACCGCTGGCAGCCGCTCTGGGTGACGATCCAAGCCGTGCTGTTTCAGTATTCGATCGCGATCCAGCACTTGCGTCTGGACCAGGTCTACAAGGGCAAGTTGAGCAAGGATGAAGTGCGCCCGCTGATCCGCCAGTTCAACGCCAAGGTTCTCCGGCAGTGGGGCAAGGATTACCTGTTCTTCCCGCTACTGGCCCTGCTGATCGGGACCAATGCCCTGGCGGTACTGGCGGGCAATGTGGTGGCCAACCTGATCCGCAACCTATGGACCTTTATCGTGATCTTCTGCGGTCACTTTACCGAGCAGGCGGCCGTGTTCAGCAAGGCGTCAGTGGTCGGCGAGAGCCGTGGACACTGGTATCTGCGTCAGTTGCGCGGTTCTAGCAACCTCAACGGCGGGCCGCTGTTGCATATCCTCACCGGCAACCTCAGCCACCAGATTGAGCATCACCTGTTCCCAGACCTACCCGCACGGCGTTATGCGGCCCTGGCGCTGGAGGTGCGTGAGATCGCCGAACGTTACGGTCAGGTTTACAACAACGGCAGTTTGTGGGGTCAGTTTGCCACCGTGCTTAAGCGGATTTGGATTTATCGCCTGCCGCCCGCCGAGGCTGTGCCGGCTGGCGCTTAATCGCGCTACCCAAGCTCTGTAGGGTGGATGACGCTGTTTTCATCCACCATTGCTGTTGGTGGATGGGTGAAGCGTCAGCTGCGCGCCCCGATCCACCCTGCGAGGCTAAATGCGGTTTACTTGGGCGCCAGTCAGCGCGTGAATACGCAGGTCAGGTAGCGGTTGTTGAAGCCATAGCGCAGCATCGAATACAGCCGGTTGAACAGGTACAGCGGGTGCCGGCAGTAATACAGCAGCACTGCATTGCCGACCCCTTCGCAACGGTGCTGTTTTTGCG
>JAGGNC010000191.1 GCA_017886405.1 Pseudomonas sp.
CACCTATAATGTTGAGGACAGCTTCGACGACATCAGCGCCAACCAGGGTGTGAAAGTACCGGGCAAGGTGAACCTGGGCAACACCATCAATTACGGCCTGGGCGTGGCCTTCGCGCTGAACGAGAAAATGAGTCTGGCCATGTCGTTTTCCCAGCTGATCTCGCAGAAGAGCAGGATCAAGCAAGATGGCGGTGATTGGCAGTCGGTGTCTAACAGCAATTACAACGCGGCTTACTTCAACGTCGGCATGACCTTCGCGCCGACAGCGAATATGAGCATCGTGCCAAACCTGTCGATTGGCCTGACTCCCGATGCTCCAGACTTCAGCTTCAGCCTGAAATTCCCTTATTACTTCTAAGAACCGGTATTGCCCAAACGCTCCCCTGACCAGCTGAGTTGGTGCTTGTGCAACAGCCGGTACAGGGTGGGTCTGGACACACCTAGCGCACGGGCTGCCTCGCTTAGATTCTGCGAATACTGCATAAGCGCATCACCAACGGCATGTTGTTCGGCGCGCAGCTTGTACTCTTCAAGGGTGCCCATCAACGGTGGCAGCTTGATCACCTGACCTAAGCCAATATCTTCGGCTTCGATCTGTTTGCCTTCGGCGATAACCAGCCCACGCCTGACCCTGTTAGCCAGTTCGCGCACATTCCCCGGCCAGGTGTGCGAAGCCATGGCCAGCAGTGCAGACTCACTGAAACGCCGAGGGCGACGACCGGCCTCGACACTGAACAGGCGGGCAAAGTGGCTTGCCAATAGAGGCAGATCAAGCAGACGCTCACGCAAGGGCGGAACCTGCACCTGTAATACGTTCAGACGGTAGTAGAGGTCTTCGCGAAACGAGCCTTTAGCGACCGCATCTTCCAGGTTGATATGGGTGGCAGCAACCACCCGCACATTGACCGAAATCGATTTTGATCCGCCAACCCGCTCGATGGTCATTTCTTGCAAAAAACGCAGCAGATTGGCTTGCATCTCTAGGGGTAGGTCGCCGATCTCATCAAGAAACAACGTGCCGCCATCGGCAGACTCGATGCGGCCTATCTTGCGCTGGTGAGCGCCAGTAAAGGCGCCCTTCTCATGACCAAAGAGCTCTGACTGGATCAGGTTTTCCGGGATTGCACCGCAATTAATAGCCACCAACGGCATATCGGCACGCGCTGATATACGGTGCAGGGTACGAGCCACCAACTCCTTGCCGGTACCACTTTCACCGCGAACCAGCACCGGTGAATCGCTCTGCCCGAGTTTTTCAATCAGCTTGCGTACGGCACGAGTCGATGGACTTTTTCCGAGTAACTCATGGTTTTCGTCAGCCAGGGACCTGTCAGTCTGTTTGCGCAAGTGCGCCATGCCACAGGCTCGTCCCAGCGTCACCAACAGCCGATCCAGGTCGACCGGTATCGTGTGAAAATCAAAGAACCACTCACTGATAAAGTCACACAACTCGGCTTTGGCCATGTCTTGGGCGCTGACCACCGCCACCCATTCAGCGGCGTTCTCAGCAATTACAGCCTTGATTTCGCCTAGGCGCGAAAGCAATCCGGAGTGAAAACAAAGCAAGCCAACCTTGCACGGATGCAAGCCTGCATCTTTTAATTGCCGCGGCTCGACCAGCCAGCCGGCAGCGCGTAAACGCGGGAACAGACGTCGACATTCCTCGCATGGCTCAATCACTAAGAGCCGGCGAGGTTCAATGTTAACTGGGTGCATGCTGTCTCCCTGGGTAGTCAAAAAAACAGCTAATTCCTAAGCTGGTGCATATAAGTTAGCAATAAATTGACACCTCAAACGAATTTATTGGCACTAAAAATCAAAGGCTTATCGCTCTTAACGCTCGAAGGCCCATCGAATGTCACGTTTCTTAGCGTTTTAAACGTGCCGCCAACACGGTTTGACTAAGCAGCAAAACCGCGGATCATTTCCCTTGCGCCGCTCCGACACCAGGACTATCAGTATCAGTCCGTCTATCAGTCCGGCTGCCAGTCAGCTGTCGTTGCTTGCGGCGCTTTGGACGGTTCTTTAGCGCCGGGCACCCGTGCAATGGAAGGGCTCGCCTCAACCCCGGCAGTGTTACCGAGCAGGCTGTTGGTCGCGGTTTGTAGATAGGCTTGCAGTTGCTGATGCTGGCTGTCGTCCTGCGTCGGTGCTGGTAGCAATGTGGCTTGCGGTTGTGCACCCAATTGATAGCGATAACGGCTCGTTGGCATGTCCTTGGGCAGTATCAGTATTTCGTCACCCTTGAGCATGGCCACCGTCTGGTCGCTGCCTGAGGGTTTGATGATGGCGAAGCCCGGATCGCTTGCTGGGAGGCTCAGCAGGTCGCGGCCCCAGCACTGATGACGCACTGTTTCGCCGAGTCGGCCCATGATGGTCGGGACGATATCGACTTGGCTGCCGACGATATCCTCAGTTGTACCGAAGGTGTCTTGGATGCCAGGGGCGATCAGCAGCAGTGGCACATGGAAGCGGAACAAGTCCATTTCGGTCAGCTGCTCGTTGGCGCCAAAGCCATGATCGCCCACCACCACGAACAAAGTGTTCTTGTAGTAGGGGGCTTTGCTGGCCTTCTCAAAGAATTGGCCGAGTGCCCAGTCGGAATAACGCATGGCTGTTAGATGCTGATTAAGTGAGCCATGGCCGCTGACTTCCTCGACCGGCAAGGTGTCCGGCAGTGCGTAAGGCGTGTGATTGGAAAGCGTCTGCAGCAGGGCGTAAAACGGTTTCTCTGGGTCCAGCTTGAGCAGTTCTTCAGCGGCGCGATCGAACATATCCTGGTCGGCCACCCCCCAGGTGGGGTCGGAGACCACTGGGTTCACAAAGTCATTGCGGCCAATAAAGCGGGTCATGCCCTGGTTGCTGAAAAAGCCGCGCTGGTTGTCCCAGGCAAAATCGCCGTTATAGACATACAAGTCGTTGTAGTCGCGGGCGCTGAGCAACTGCGCCAGGCCTGAGAATTTGTGCCCGCCCTCAGGGGTTTGCATCAAGTACTCGAAGCCCGGCAGGTTGGGAAAGCAGGCCATGCTGGCGAACATGCCCTGGTGGGTGTGCGTGCCGTTGGCGAAGAAGCGCCGGAACAATAGCCCTTGCTGGCTGAGGCGGTCGAAATTCGGGGTGATGCCTGCGTCGCTGCCGAGCGCGCCGACAAAGTGGCCGGCAAAGCTTTCCAGCAGAATCACCACCACATTGCGGATCGGCAAGCGGCTGTCCTCGGGCGGCAGGTAGTCGCGGCGCACGGCGGCGGTGTCAGGGTCGACCAGTTGTTCGTGGGCGCTGAGCAGTAGCTCGCGGGTTATGGCAGTGGCGTCTGCAGCAGGCATGCTGGCTTTCCAGACCTTGTGGCTGTCGTCTGCGTAACGGCCCTTCGCTGCGGCATAAAGGCTGAGTGCGCCATTGAGGCCCAGGTGGTTGGCAAATACCGAATCGGTAGTAAAGGCATCGCCCCAGCGCAGTGGCGAGCCCTGGCGCAAGGTGCCGCGCGCCGCCAATACCGAGAGAATCAGGCAGAGCAACAGGACTAGGCCATGATTGACGTACACGAGCACTGGTCGCTGTGCGTTGGGCGTGGCGACTGTGCTTCGGCTGAGCCGATCGATCGGGTTCAGCAGCAAGGCAAAGGTGGTGCTCAGCAGGGCCCAGGCCAGTAACAAGCGGACGACGGGAAAGCCATACCAAAGCATGCTTAATACGGTTGCCGGGTCTTCCTGCAGGTACTGGAAAACCAGGGCATTAAGGCGTTGATGAAACTCCTGATAGAAGTTCAGCTCAATCAAGCCCAGTAAAATCGCCAGGCTGGCGCAGAGGCTCAGCCAGATACGCTGCCAGGTGCGCTGCGCCATGGCCGGCCGCCAGGCCACGGCCAGCGTCAGCGGCGCACAGATAAATACCACCAGGCGCAGGTCGAAGCGCACACCGTTGGCAAACGCTTCACGCAGCCCGAGCCAGGCGGCCTCGTCCAGCAGTTCGCGGTTAAAGACCACTAACGCCAGGCGCAGCAGCGATAGCAAGAGCAACAGCAGCACCGCGCTGCTGAGTAAAAAGGCCAGATGGTTGCCCAGGCCAATCCGGGCGTTGGCCTCTGCAGTGACTGCGCGAGTAGGTGTGCGACGGAGCATGGTTGGACAGCCTTGGAGGAATGGGTCGGCAAGTGGGTTAAAGCAGGATCAGGCCCCAGGTCACTGCGACCAGCGTCAGCGCCATAAATTGAGCAGCGCTGCCCATGTCTTTGGCTTGTTTGGACAGCGGATGCAGGCTTAGCGAAATACGGTCTACAGTCGCTTCGATAGCGGAATTGAGCAGCTCGACGATGAGCCCGAGCATGGGCACGATAATTAGCAATACCCGCTCACTGCGCGTGACATCAACCATGAACGCCACTGGGAGTAGCAGCACATTTAATAGCAGCAATTGGCGAAACGCCGCTTCACCGCGGTAGGCCGCTTTCAGGCCCGCTAGCGAGTAGCCAGTGGCATGCAAAATACGGCTAATCCCGGTGCGCCCCTTCAAGGATTGGGCGTCGGTTGCACCGTCCAGTGGTTTACTGTTCATCGTCGCGGTACCAGCGTTTGAGC
>JAGGNC010000139.1 GCA_017886405.1 Pseudomonas sp.
GACCGGCACCGAACACGGCGATCTGCGCCTGCTGTAGGCCCATGGCTTCGAACAGCAGCACGGTCGCGCCGCCACAACACTGGCCAAGACTGGCGCCGAGGCTAAAGCGTTCCAGGCGGGTGTCCTGACTGCGGTTGTCGAGCATCTCGCGGGCCAGTTCCATCGCCTTGTATTCGAGATGGCCACCACCGATGGTCTCGAAGATGCGCTCGGCGGTCACCACCATTTTCGAGCCGGCGTTGCGCGGGGTAGAGCCGCGCTCCTCGATGATGGTCACCAATACACAGGGCAGACCCTGTTGCTGCAGTTCGGCGAGGGCGCTGATCCAGCTCATGTGCTCAGCCTCCAGGTGGGTGGCAGTTGTCCGGGGTGCGGTAGGCGCCAGTTACTCGGCGACGGATCCAGTATGGGCACTGGAATAGGTTGCGGTATTTGGGCTTTTGGCTCGGTGTGTTTTGTCATTGTTGTGCACCTGCTTTGTTCTTCATTGACGCCTCTGGTGGACAACGCTTCGCGGTTGTCCACCCTACGGGCTAATTGCGCGCCAGGTTCAGACAGTAGGGTGGATCGGGGCGCGTAGCTGTCGCGCAGCACATCCACCAGCGCCGTTGATAGCGTTATGTCGGTTCAACTTCGGCAGCGGCGGCCGACTTGGTGTTCTGCTGCAGCTTCTTCATTTGCTCCACGCCCCAGAGCACGCGCTCGGCGGTGGCCGGGGCGTCGATGTTCGGTTGCACGCAGTAGTCAGCCAGGCTGGCCACCGCATCCTTGATCGCGCACCACACGGCGATGCCGAGCATAAACGGTGGCTCGCCGACGGCCTTGGAGTGGAACACCGTGTCTTCCGGGTTCTTGCGGTTCTCCACCAGCTTGACGCGCAGGTCCAGCGGCATGTCGGCGATGGCGGGGATCTTGTAGCTGGCCGGGCCGCAGGTCTCTAGCTGGCCTTTAGCATTCCACACCAGCTCTTCCATGGTCAGCCAGCCCATACCCTGGATAAAGGCACCTTCGACCTGACCGATGTCGATGGCCGGGTTCAGCGAGGCGCCAACGTCATGCAGGATGTCGGTGCGCAGCATCTTGTACTCGCCGGTCAGGGTGTCGACGATCACCTCGGCGCACGCCGCGCCATAGGCGAAGTAGTAAAACGGCCGGCCGGCAGCCTTGTCACGGTCATAGAAGATTTTCGGTGTGCGGTAGAAACCGGTACTGGAGAGCGAAACCTGGCCAAAGTAGGCCTTTTGGATCACGTCCTCAAAGCTCAGATACAGCTCACGCACGCGCACCTGAGCGTTGCGGAACTCGACGTCTTCCGGGCTGACGTCATAGGCGCGCACCAGGAAGTCGATCAGGCGTTGCTTGATGGTTTGCGCCGCATTTTTCGCCGCCATGCCGTTAAGGTCGGTGCCGCTGCTTGCTGCGGTCGGTGAGGTGTTGGGCACCTTGTCGGTGTTGGTCGCGGTGATCTGGATGCGCGAGGTTTCAACCTGAAACACCTCGGCGACGATCTGCGCGACCTTGGTGTTAAGGCCTTGGCCCATCTCGGTGCCGCCGTGGTTGAGGTGGATCGAACCGTCGGTATAAATGTGGATCAGCGCCCCAGCCTGGTTGAGGAAGGTGGCGGTAAAGCTGATGCCGAATTTGACCGGGGTCAGCGCCAGGCCCTTCTTCAGCACTGGACTTTTGGCATTGAAGGCACGGATGTCCTCGCGCCGCTTCGCATATTCGCTACTGGCCTCCAGATCGCTGGTCATCTCGGTGAGCATGTTGTGCTCGACGGTCTGGTGGTAGTGAGTGACGTTGCGCGCGGTCTTGCCGTAGTAGTTGAGTTTGCGCACCGCCAGCGGGTCTTTGCCCAGACTGCGGGCGACCGCATCCATGACCTCTTCGATGGCGAGCATGCCCTGTGGGCCGCCGAAGCCGCGATAGGCAGTGTTCGAGGCGGTGTTGGTCTTGCAGCGGTGACCATTGATGGTGGCGTTGCCGAGGAAGTAGGCGTTGTCGGCATGGAACATCGCGCGGTCGACGATGGAACCGGATAGATCGGGTGAATAACCACAGTTGCCAGCCAGTTCGAGCTGAATACCGTGCAGCAGGCCGTTGTCGTCGAAGCCGACGTCGTATTCGACATAGAACGGGTGACGCTTGCCGGTCATCTGCATGTCTTCAACACGCGGCAGGCGCATCTTGGTCGGTCGCCCGCTGAGGTGGGCGATTATCGCGCACAGGCACGCCGGACCCGCTGCCTGGGTTTCCTTGCCGCCGAAGCCGCCGCCCATGCGGCGCATATCGATGACGATCTTGTGCATCGGTACGCCCAGTACTGCAGCGACCAGCTTCTGCACTTCAGTGGCGTTTTGCGTCGAGGTGTAGATGATCATGCCGCCGTCTTCACTGGGCATCACCGAGGAAATCTGGGTTTCCAGGTAGAAGTGTTCCTGGCCACCGATATGCAGGCTGCCTTGCAGGCGGCGCGGCGCGCTGGCCAGCGCTGCGGCGGAATCGCCGATCTTGTGTTGGTGGCTGTCGAGCACGAAGTGCTTTTTGCGCAGGGCATCGACCACGTCCAGCACCGGTTCGAGGTCTTGGTATTCGATGATCGCCGCCATGGCGGCCTTGCGTGCGGTTTCCAGGCTGTTGGCGCCGACCGCGAGTACGACCTGGCCGACGTATTCGACCTTGCCATCGGCCAGTAGCGGATCGCCGGCAACTACCGGGCCGATGTCCAGCTGGCCAGGTACATCCTTGGCGGTAATGACGATGGCCACCCCGGGAATCGCATAGCAGGGCGCGGTATCAATGCTGAGGATGCGCGCATGGGCACGGTCGCTCATGCGCGCATAGACGTGCAGCTGGTTGGGGAATTCCAGGCGGTCGTCGACGTATACCGCTTCGCCGGATACGTGCTTGTCGGCGCTTTCGTGTTTGACGCTGCGGCCGACGCCCGTGGTGATATCGGCGCGGAACAACTGCGCCAGCTCGGCTTGAGTTTTTACGCTGTGGTGATGGCTAGACATAGGCGGTCACCCGGGTTTCGACGTCGGGAGTTTGCAGCTCAAGGAAGAACTTACGCAGCAGGTTCTGCGCAACAAGCAGGCGGTACTCCTTGCTGGCGCGGAAGTCGCTGAGGGGGGTGAAGTCCTCGGCCAGCGCGGCGCAGGCGCGTTCGATCCCGGCCGGCGCCCACTCAGCGCCGTTCAGTGCGGCTTCACAGGCGGCGGCGCGCTTGGGAATTGCTGCCATGCCGCCGAAGGCGATGCGCGCGTCCTGCACCACACCATCTGCAACCCTCAGGCTGAAGGCGGCGCAGACGGCGGAGATGTCGTCGTCCAGGCGCTTGGATACTTTGTAAGCGCGGAACGCCCGGTTGGCCTGAGCGCGCGGCACGATAATCTTCTGGATAAATTCGGCTTCCTGGCGCGCGGTGACCTTGTAATCAAGGAAGTAGTCTTCAAGCGGCAGGCTGCGCGTGTCATTACCTTTGCGCAGGACGATCTGTGCGCCAAGGGCAATCAGCAGCGGCGGGGCGTCGCCAATCGGCGAGGCGTTGCCAATATTGCCGCCCAGGGTGCCCTGGTTGCGAATTTGCAGGGAGGCGAAGCGCTGCAGCAACTCGCCGAAGTCTGGGTACTCCGTGGCCAGTGCGGCGTAGCAATCGGTTAGGGCGGTGGCGGCACCGATTTCGATCGTGTCAACGGTCACTTCCACGCGCTTCATCGACTCGATATGGCCGAGGTAGATCATCACCGGCAATTCGCGGTGCAACTGGGTGACTTCAAGGGCCAGATCGGTGCCGCCGGCGAGCAAGCGCGCTTCTGGATTGGCGGCGTAGAGGTCGGCCAGGTCGGCGACGGTCAGTGGCAGCAGGCAGCGTTTGCCGCCGCTGTTGAGTTCGGCGGTGTCACGCGGGGTAATGGCTTTGAGTTGGGCGATGGTTTGAGGCTCAAAGGCGTCGAACTGATCGGGTTCCGGCTGACAGCACGCCTGCTCGGCGGCGTCGATGATCGGGCGGTAACCGGTGCAGCGGCAGAGGTTGCCGGCCAGCGCTTCCAGGGTAGCGGCCTTGTCGAAACCGCTGCTGCCTGAAGCTGCCCGACCGATCGCGGTCCGGTTCTTCTGCAACGCGAACAGCGACATGACAAAGCCGGGGGTGCAGAAGCCGCACTGCGAGCCGTGGCAATCGACCATGGCCTGTTGCACGCTGTGCAGCTTGCCTTGGTGTTTGAGGTCCTCGACGCTGATCAGTTGCTTGCCGTGCAATGACGCGACGAAACTCAGGCACGAATTGAGGGTGCGGTAACGCACGCGCTCGTTATCCAGCTCACCGATCACCACAGTGCAGGCACCGCAGTCGCCCGAGGCGCAACCTTCTTTAGTGCCAGGTTTACCGACGTGTTCCCGCAGGTACTGGAGCACGGTGAGATTAGGGTCCAGGGCATGCTCAGTGCGCAGTTGCTGGTTGAGTAAAAACTGGATCAAGTACGACCTCCAGACACTTTATTTTGTCGCATGCGGCGTTTTGACACGGCTGGCATGAGGGGAATCTAGAGTTTACTGACTTTTGGGTCAACAAATATTTGACTCCTTGGTCAGGTGATTGTCGTGCGATTCAGCTATGAGCTAAATAACCCGCCAACGTATGCCAAAAGGCTAGCTGTTTTCGTGCCAGAGGCCGCTATATAGAGGCGTAGCAAAGCAACTTGCGCTCTAGAAATAAGCCATACGTGCATCTGTGGCAGCTGGATCAGTGGTTGAGCAACTCAGTTGATGTTCTGCATCGGCCTACCTAGGCAAGCACGCCTGAGTTCAGCACTGAGTGCCACCGTGGCAAGGTTGGCCAGGAAGGCGTGGCTGATGCAAGAGTGCGTCGGATTGGTGCGTTCATGGCCGCCATTGTCCAACGAGCGTCGCTGCAGGCCTTAACGCCAAGTCGTGATGACGATTTCCAGCAGGGTTAAGCCTGAATTAACTGCTGTCGATGAGGACGGTTTTCGGGCTGCACAGCGCTCATCTTTACTCCGGTAACACTCAATGGGTATAGGGGACTTAATGTTTGCATAGGGTGTTGCTCGGTTTGCAGAACAATCCGCGTTGATGGGCACCGCCAGATAGCGCATTTTTTGCTCTGAAAGCAGAGTGGCGACGGCCTCTTGGCCCGGTAACACCCTGTGTTACACTCGCGCCGGTTGCTAGAACGCCCACGCCTAGTCTGGCTCGGGCTTAGCTGCTTTAAGCCCCCTTCCAATAGGTCAGATAGAGCCTAAGGATCATCATGACGTTCAAGGCACCGGATAGCCTCGCTGAGCAGATCGCCCATCACCTTGCAGAACGCATCATTTGTGGTGAGTTGAAGGCATGTGAGCGGATACAGGAGCAGAAAGTCACCCAGGCGCTGAATGTCAGCCGGGGTTCTGTGCGTGAAGCGCTGCTGATTCTTGAGCGCCGTCACCTGATCGTGATTCCGCCACGCCGCGGAGCCCAGGTGGCCGAGCTGACGCCGCACAACGTTAAAAGTCTGTACACCCTGGTCATGGAGCTTTACATCCTGCTCGGCAAAGCCGTGGCCGACAGTTGGCAAGTAGAGGCTGATCTCGCGCCGTTTCGGATCATTCAGCAACGTCTGCACGATAGCGAGCAACGCGAAGACATCGGCGCCTTTATGGAACATAGCTTCGACATCATGCGTGCCGGTTTCCCGTTCGCCAATAACCCATATCTGCAGGGAACCGTCGAGAACCTGCTGCCTGCCATCAGCCGTACCTATCACCTGGTGTTGGAGCGGCGTAAAGGCGAAATGGGCCAGTTCCTCAAGACCTTTGCGGCGTTGCTGGAGGCGATTCTTACCCGCGATCATCAGCTGATCCGCCAGGTACTGCTTGGTTATGGCGAGCACAATTGCCAGCTGGTGCTGGCAGCACTGGCCGAGCCCTAAGGAAGTCGGGTATGCGGCTCAAATGCATCAAACTGGCCGGTTTTAAGTCCTTCGTCGATCCGACCACGGTTTCCTTCCCCAGTAATATGGCGGCGGTGGTCGGGCCTAACGGTTGCGGCAAGTCGAATATTATCGACGCCGTGCGCTGGGTGATGGGCGAGAGTTCGGCGAAGAATCTGCGTGGCGAGTCGATGACCGACGTCATCTTTAACGGCTCCAATACCCGCAAGCCGGTAACCCAGGCGTCCATCGAGCTGATCTTCGACAACACCGACGGCACCTTGACCGGTGAATACGCCGGTTATAACGAGATTTCCATCCGCCGGCGGGTCACTCGCGACAGCCAGAACACCTATTTCCTCAACGGCACCAAATGCCGTCGCCGCGACATTACCGACATCTTCCTCGGCACCGGTTTGGGCCCGCGCAGCTACTCGATCATCGAGCAGGGCATGATCAGCAAGCTGATCGAAGCCAAGCCCGAAGACCTGCGCAACTTTATTGAAGAGGCAGCGGGCATCTCCAAGTACAAGGAGCGTCGCCGCGAGACCGAGAACCGCATCCGCCGTACCCATGAAAACCTGGCGCGCTTGTCTGACCTGCGTGAAGAGCTGGAGCGTCAGCTGGATCGCCTGCATCGCCAGGCCCAGTCGGCGGAGAAGTACCAGGAGTTCAAGGCCGAGGAACGTCAGCTCAAGGCCCAGCTAACTGCCCTGCGTTGGCAGGCGTTGAACGAGCAGGTTGGGCAGCGTGAAGCCGTGATCGGCAACCAAGAGATCAGTTTCGAGGCGCTGGTGGCTGAGCAGCGCAACGCCGACGCCAGTATCGAGCGCTTGCGTGATGGCCACCATGAGCTGAGCGAGCGTTTTAACCTGGTGCAGGGCCGTTTCTACTCGGTCGGTGGTGACATCGCCCGGATCGAGCAGAGCATCCAGCACGGCCAACAGCGTTTACGCCAACTGCAGGACGATCTCAATGAAGCCGAGCGCACGCGCCTGGAGACTGAGTCGCACCTGGGCCATGACCGCTCCCTGCTCGCCACCTTGGGCGATGAGCTGGCCATGCTTGAACCCGAGCAGGAGCTTACCGCAGCGGCTGCTGAAGAGTCCGCCGCCGCGCTGGAAGAAGCCGAAACGACCATGCATGGCTGGCAGGAACAGTGGGACGGTTTTAACCAGCGCAGCGCCGAACCCCGGCGTCAGGCCGACGTGCAGCAATCACGCATCGCCCAGCTCGAACAGAGCCTAGAGCGCCTGGGCGAGCGCCAGCGTCGCCTCACCGACGAGCTGCAGCAACTGGCTGCTGACCCAGAAGATGCCGCGATTATCGAACTGAGCGAGCAGATTGCGGCGGGCGAAATCAGCCTGGAAGATCTGCAGGTTGAAGAAGAACAGCAGGCCGAGCGTCTGCAACAGCTGCGCAATGACCTGCAGCAGAACGGTCAGGCGCAGCAGCAGGCACAAGGCGAATTGCAGCGCTTGAATGGCCGCCTGGCTTCGCTGGACGCCCTGCAGCAGGCCGCCCTCGATCCGGGGAAAGGTGCCAGTGAATGGCTGCGCGAGCAGCAACTGAGTGAGCGCCCGCGCATGGCCGATGGTCTGCGTGTCGAAGCCGGTTGGGAGTTGGCGGTGGAAACCGTGCTGGGCGCCGACCTGCAAGCCGTGCTGCTGGATGACTTTCAGGGGTTGGATTTAACCGGTTTGACCCAGGGTGACCTGCGCCTGGTCAGCCCGATTAAGGGTGGCGTACGGGTTGTTGGCAGCTTGTTGGATAAAGTTCAAGCCAGCGTCGATCTGGCGCCTTGGCTGGGCAAGGTCAAGCCAGTGGCATCGCTGGACGATGCCCTGGCTGGTCGCGCCAGCCTGGCTGATGGCGAGAGCCTGATCAGTCGCGACGGCTACTGGGTCGGTCGGCATTTTCTGCGGGTGCGCCGCACCAGCGAAGCCGAAAGCGGTGTGTTGGCCCGTGGCCAGGAAATCGAACGGCTGGACCTGGAGCGCGATGTGCGTGAAGCGGCGCTGGCGCTGCTCGATGAGCGCTTGCTGGAATTGCGCGAAAGCCAACGCAGCCAAGAAGAGCACCGCGAGCAGCAACGTCGCCAAGCCCAAGATCTGGCGCGTCGTTTGGGCGAGTTGAAGGCTCAGCTGTCTGCCGGGCAAGCCAAGGTTGAGCAGTTACTGCTGCGCCGCACCCGCCTGGACAGCGAGCAGCTGGAGCTTGCCGAGCAACGCGACATCGAAGATGAGCAGCTGGGTGAGTCGCGCCTGCAACTGCAGGATGCCCTGGATGCGATGGCCAGTGATAACGAGCAGCGTGAAAGCTTGCTGGCCCGTCGTGACAGCCTGCGTGAGCGTCTCGACCATACTCGCCAGGATGCGCGTCAGCACAAGGATCACGCGCACCAGTTGGCGGTGCGCCTCGGTTCACTAAAAGCCCAGCACGACTCTACGCGCCAAGCGCTTGAACGCTTGGAGATGCAAGCCGAGCGTTTGCACGAAAAGCGCGAGCAGCTCAACCTCAACCTAGAGGAGGGCGAAGCGCCGCTGGAAGAGCTGCGTATGAAGCTGGAAGAGCAGCTCGACAAGCGCATGGCCGTGGAAGACGAGCTCAAGCAGGCGCGCCTGGCCCTGGAAGATGCCGACCGTGAACTGCGTGATGCGGAAAAACGCCGCACCCAGGCCGAGCAGCAATCACAACTGCTGCGCGGCCAGCTGGAGCAGCAGCGCATGGATTGGCAGTCCCTGACGGTTCGACGTAAGGCGCTGCAGGATCAGTTAATTGAAGACAATTACGACCTGCACGGGGTGCTGGCGACTCTGGCCAGCGAAGCCAATGAAAAAACCTGGGAAGATGAGCTGGAGCGACTGGCTGCGCGCATTCAGCGCCTCGGCCCGATCAACCTGGCAGCCATCGACGAATATCAGCAGCAAGCCGAGCGAAAACGCTACCTGGATGCGCAGAACGCTGATCTGGTGGAAGCCTTGGATACCCTGGAAAACGTTATCCGCAAGATCGACAAAGAGACGCGTAACCGCTTCAAGGAAACCTTTGATCAGATCAACGGTGGTTTGCAGGCGTTGTTTCCCAAGGTTTTCGGCGGCGGCACCGCTTATTTGGAACTCACTGGCGAAGATCTGCTCGATACCGGTGTAACGATCATGGCGCGCCCGCCGGGTAAGAAGAACAGCACCATTCATTTATTGTCTGGCGGTGAAAAAGCGCTGACCGCATTGGCCTTGGTATTTGCCATCTTTAAGCTCAATCCAGCACCGTTCTGCATGCTCGATGAAGTGGATGCGCCATTGGATGACGCCAACGTTGGGCGTTACGCCCGGCTGGTAAAAGAAATGTCGGAAACCGTGCAGTTTATCTATATCACCCACAACAAGATTGCCATGGAAATGGCGGATCAGTTAATGGGTGTGACCATGCATGAGCCTGGCTGTTCGCGCTTGGTGGCCGTGGATGTGGAAGCAGCGCTGGCGCTGGTGGAGTCCTAGCAAGTAGCGGCTGCTGCCGTTGCATTCGGTCTCTAATGAAGCGAGAGCAGCTCCTGGGCGGTGTAAAGTTATCTTTCGTCGTGCTAGCTTAATGCGCATTGTTATCAGCGTGACGTTTAATCAGGGAAAGCCCTGCCAGAACATAGGCTTGGCGTCACCAAAAAGAATTAGCAAAATGGGCCAGGAAGGCCTTTTTCATCACATTCTTATTAGGGGTTAAGATATTTCATGGAATTCGGTCTGCGCGAGTGGCTGATTGTGATCGGCATTATTGTGATTGCAGGCATCCTGTTTGATGGCTGGCGCCGAATGCGTGGAGGCAAAGGCAAACTTAAGTTCAAACTTGATCGCAATTTTGACAACTTGCCAAATGATGATAGCGACCCAGGTTTACTCAGCCCCATACGGGTTATTGATCGCAGCAACGAGCCTGGTTTTGATGAAGAGGACTTGTCGTCGCTTAGCGCCCGTGAACTGAATCGCCGGCGTATCGGCGAGCCGCAGCAGGGCGACCTCAACTTAGGCCTGGAAGAACCCGTGCCGACGCTACTAAACCCAGTGGATGACGAGCCTGCAAGCAAGCCTGCGAGCCAGAGCAAAGTCACCACAAGGGGATTACCACCGGTAGAAGAAGTGCTGGTGATCAATGTTATCGCCCGCGATGAAGAGGGCTTCAAAGGCCCGGCGTTGTTGCAAAATATTTTGGAAAGCGGTCTGCGCTTTGGTGAGATGGATATTTTTCATCGTCACGAGAGCATGGCCGGTAATGGCGAAGTGCTGTTCTCCATGGCCAATGCATTGAAGCCAGGCACGTTTGATCTCGATGACATTGAAGGTTTCAGTACCCGTGCAGTGAGTTTCTTCCTCGGTTTGCCGGGGCCGCGCCATCCAAAGCAGGCATTCGATGTGATGGTGGCTGCCGCGCGCAAACTGGCCCATGAGCTAAATGGCGAGTTGAAGGATGATCAGCGAAGCGTGTTGACCGCGCAAACTATCGAGCATTATCGCCAGCGCATTGTCGAATACGAGCGCAAGCAACTGACCAATAAGCGCTGAATAAACCTGTGAAGTAGAAAGAGCAGCCAAGGCTGCTCTTTTCGTTTGAGAGAACACCGCAATGACCGACGCCTCGATTGCCGCCCCGCGCATTGTGCAACTGCGTGCCGAACTGGATGAGCATAACTACCGCTATCACGTACTCGATGAGCCAAGTGTTCCGGACGCCGAATATGACCGCCTGTTCCATGAGCTGAAAGCCCTGGAAGCGGAGTATCCTGAATGGGTCACGACGGACTCTCCGACCCAGCGTGTAGGCAGCCTGGCGCTGCCGGCCTTTGGTGAGGTCAAGCATGAAGTGCCCATGCTTAGCCTGGGTAATGCATTTGAGGACACTGATCTGCTGGATTTCGACCGCCGAGTGCGCGAGGGTCTCGACCTGCCGGCAGGCGACTTGTTTGGTGGCGGTGCTGAGGTTGAATACAGCTGCGAACCCAAGCTCGATGGCCTGGCCGTTAGCTTGCTGTATCGCGATGGTCTGCTGGTACGAGGTGCGACCCGTGGTGACGGCAGCACGGGCGAGGACATCAGCGTCAATGTACGTACCATTCGCAATGTGCCGCTAAAGCTTCAGGGCAAGGGCTGGCCAGCTGTGCTTGAGGTGCGTGGCGAAGTCTTCATGTCCAAGGCAGGTTTTGCCGCGCTGAATGCTCGACAGTTGGAGCAGGGCGCTAAGACCTTCGCCAATCCGCGTAATGCTGCGGCAGGCAGCCTGCGCCAGCTGGATTCAAAAATAACCGCCAGTCGTCCCCTGGAATTCTGCTGCTACGGCATCGGCCAGGTTCAAGGCGAACTGCCGCTGACGCATATCGGCATTCTTGAAACCCTGAGGCTATGGGGTATGCCGATCAGCCGTGAACTGAAGTTGGCAAATGGTGCACATGAATGCCTGGCCTACTACCGCAGCATTGGTGAGCGGCGCGAGTCACTGGCCTATGAAATCGACGGCGTGGTGTTCAAGGTCAACAGCCTGGCATCTCAACGTGAGCTGGGTTTCCGTGCCCGCGAGCCGCGCTGGGCGATTGCACACAAGTTTGCGGCGATGGAGGAGCTCACCGAACTGCTGGATGTGGAATTCCAAGTCGGTCGAACCGGTGCGGTTACGCCGGTGGCGCGTTTAAAACCGGTCAAAGTGGCCGGCGTCACCGTGTCCAATGCCACGTTGCACAATATGGATGAAGTCGCGCGTCTGGGCGTGATGATCGGCGATACGGTGATTATTCGCCGCGCCGGTGATGTGATTCCCCAGGTGGTGCAGGTGGTCGCTGAGAGGCGCCCACTGGATGCCAGGTCTGTACAGATTCCTCAACGTTGCCCGGTGTGCGGCTCCGACGTTGAGCGCACTCAGTTGGTCAAACGCAGCAAGGGCAAGAACACCTTCAGTGAGGGTGCGGTTTACCGCTGCGTCGGCCGTCTGGCCTGTGGCGCGCAGCTCAAGCAGGCGATCATCCATTTTGTTTCACGCCGCGCCATGGATATCGACGGTTTAGGTGACAAGACCATCGAACAGCTGGTCGATGAAAAACTTATTGGTTCGCCGGCTGATCTTTACAGGCTCAAGTACGAGCAGATCATCAACCTGGAAGGCTTTGCCGAGGTGTCCAGCAACAAGTTGCTGCAGGCCATTAGCGATAGCAAAAAGCCCAGCCTGGCGCGCTTTATTTACGCGCTTGGCATACCCGATGTGGGCGAAGAAACCGCCAAGGTGCTCGCCCGTGTTTTAGCCGCCTTGGAGCGCGTGCAGCAGGCCCTTCCCGAAGTGCTGACCTACCTGTCGGATATCGGTCTGGAGGTGGCGCATGAGATCCACAGCTTCTTCGCCGACAGTCATAACCAGCAGGTTATCGAGCAATTGCTGGCGCGCGGTCTGATGCTGCAGGAGGAGGGCGAGTTGCACGCCGAGTTCGCTGCCTGCGCCACTCTGGCCAGCTTTATCGACAAACTGAACATCGCGGGTATCGCCACAACTGGGGCGAAGAATCTTGCGGAAAAGGCCGGCAGCCTCGAAGGGCTGATTGCTCTCAGTCAGGATTGGCTAGATCTGAGTGTGATGAAGGGGCTCAGCGAGAAGGCCAAACAGGCGCTGCGCGAATTCTTTGCCATATCAGCCAATATTGACCGTGCCAAGGCCATCGAAGCTCAGTTAGAGGCCTTCGGTATGCATTGGCAGAGCGAGAAGAAAGTTATCGAAGGCTTGCCGCTAGCTGGGCAAACCTGGGTACTGACCGGCAGCCTGGCGTTATTTAGCCGCGATCAGGCAAAGGCCGAATTGGAGAAGCTGGGGGCTAAGGTTGCCGGTTCAGTGTCTGCCAAAACCAGCGTTGTTGTGGCGGGGCCTGGTGCGGGGTCGAAATTGACCAAGGCCCGTGAGCTTGGTGTTGAGGCTATTGACGAAGAAGCGTTCAAGCAGCGCTTGAGCACGCTTGGCGTTGAACTTGGAGAGGGCTGATGGAGCTGAGCCCGGCTCTGTCTGCGCAGAGCCGGGCGCGTCGCTTTCGATAAATGGCTGCTACTTGTCAGCGCAGCGGGATCAGTCGCCGCGGTATTCACAGCCGCTGGTGCAGGTTTCGTGGATACGAATGCGCGACAGCTCAGGCAGCAGCGGTTTTAGCTGTTGCCAGATCCACTTGGCAAGGACTTCGCTAGTCGGATTTTCCAGGCCAGGAATATCGTTCAGGTAGTTGTGATCGAGTTGCTCATAGAGCGGCTTGAAGATCGCTTTGATCTCGGAGAAATCGCGAATCCAGCCGGTGTAAGGGTCAACCTCACCTTCGATATACACGGCCACCTTGAAGGAGTGGCCGTGCAGGCGCCCACACTTGTGTCCGGCGGGGACGTGAGGCAGAAGGTGCGCAGCCTCGAACATAAACTCTTTGAACAATTCCACGGTATTTCTCTCAGGTGGTAGGCGGCTAGCAGCGTGCTTAGCAAGGCAAGAATATTACCAGCTCAGGCACTGTTAACCGAGACCCGCTGAGAATTGGATACAGGTCTATGGCTGGTTGCGTTCCAGTCGATAGATGCAGACCGCCTTTCTCAGGCGGTTGATACCGCCAATCGGACGGTGTTCGGGCAGCGCATGCCCGGGGTTGAAGGACAGCGGCAGGTCTATCTTGCCGAACACCTCTTCGGGCCAGGTGGGTGGCTGCAGTTGCTTAAGTGTTTTTCCAGGGTGTACAGATCACGCAGACGCACGCTGGCGGCGTAGCGTTCACTTTCTGCAATAGGATGACCCTCGCTACTTAACAGGCTCAAGGTCGCGCCGCCGCCCAGCGCCTCGCCGACATTGCGGGCCATGGCTTGCATGGCTGAGCCGTTCCATTGCAGCCAGTCGAACGTCCAGGTGTGCCAACCCTGCGGGTAACTCACCGGCGCATTGGCGCCGCGTAGTTGCTCGGGTCGATGGCATCACCGAACACGCTGTTGGCAATACGGTGAAATGCATGCGGAGAGTGCGCATCAATAGGTCCTTGTGGCGTTTTTAATGGGTTGGTTACATGCCAATTGCGCAGGCGATGGCAAGCAGCCATTACCGCGAAATCCAGTAAATAGGCTTCTGTTCGGCCAGAAGATGGCTTTACAGTACGTTCCATGCGGATTAATTAACGGGAGTGAGTGCATGCATCCATTTGACGCGCCGCAGCCGCCGAAATTGGCGTTGCTGCTGGGCTATGCCGGGCTGGTGCCTTTTGTAACCGGTGCACTGGGTATCTGGGTGACGCCTGAAGGGTGGCGAGTGTTGGTACTAGCGGCCCTGCTGGATTATTCCGCAGTGATTCTAGCGTTTATGGGCGCGATTCACTGGGGCTTGGCCATGCGCGCGGAGGAGGCTGGCGAGCCGGCGCAGATTCAGCTGGGGCTATCGGTGGTGCCACCATTGCTGGGCTGGCTGGCAATCAGTGGCGGTATGCCGACTAGCCTGGCCTTGCCATTGTGTTTGCTGGCATTCGGCGGCTTGTATGCCGCCGATCTACGGGCAGTCAGACTTGGCCTGGCCCCGCAGTGGTATCCGAGCCTGCGGCGGCCGTTGACGATAGTCGTATGCCTGAGCCTGCTAGTGGCCTGGGCCAGTGTGCTGCTGCGTTGAGTTGAATCCGCGCACCGCCGTCGCCAGCGCCCAATCACGACGCGGCGTCTAGTTGTCTTGAACGCACGATAGCCGGGCGTCTCCCTGGATTTTCGTCAGTTCAGCAAGGTGAGGCGGCCGCAGATCAAGCAATACGCGTTACCCATCAAGCCATTATTGCAGTGAGTCAAACGCCTGCCAGGTGTAACACCAGCGTGACGATGCCGAATATCACCAGCACAAACACTGCAGTGAACAGCACGCCAAGAATGATGAAGTGACCGGGTTTACCGCGTGAGAAGTCGCGGCTTTGGTTCTTCCCGCTCTGCACGCCAAGGGCTGCGCTCAACACGCTCTTCAGCATTTCCCATAGCGTTAGCGGTTGGTTTTCTTCGTCGTTCATAGGCACCTCCTGTAAGCAGGATAGTTGCGTGGCTGACTAGGCTGCGGATCAGGTTTTATTGACGCGCTCAGTGGAGGCTGGGTATTTCAAGAGTTTGGCCGCTGGACGACGTGGCCGTTGCAATAACTCGCCGCCACAGTTCGGACAAGTGCCCTGGGGCGTGTTTTGGGCGCACTCGCGGCAGAACGTGCATTCGAATGAACAGATCAATGCGTCGGTTGACTGCGCCGGCAGGTCACGATCACAGCACTCGCAGTTGGGGCGTAATTGCAGCATGGCTGACTCCGCATGAAACCTTGGTCGACTGAGCATAAGCGCTAACGTGCGGATGCAGCAAAGCACTGTGGCCAAATCAATTGCACATGTTGTGAATCAACGCATAGGCGAAGAGGCGCATAAGCAGTGCAGCGCAGATGAAGTTAAGGGCTCTGGTAAGTGAGGCCGATTGACCGCTCAGAGCCCTTGAAGGAACAGCGGATTACTCCGGCATGCTCCATGGTTCCAGGGTGAAGCCTTGCTGGCAGAGCTGTTCACGGGAATGCTTGAGCGCATCGGCAAACTGCTCCGGGTCGCTGTAAATGGTGCTCGACAGTTGAGTGCGGCCGAGCAACTGAGTGCTGGTGCGGTCGATCACACTCAGGCTGAGGTTGCCGGAGCCATCTTGCGGGGCCCAGGCGACGCATTGAAAAGGTTGAAAGGCGCGGTCAGCAATCAATAAGGCTTCGTTAAAACGCAGCGGTGCGTTCATGGGGTCGTTTTCTCCGAGGTGATCCCAAATACACAAGGGCAAACGGTTGATACATGCTTGCCAGTCATAGCTATTGATAACGAAGCTGACCGACAAGTCACATGTCGGCTGAAAAATGCGCGCAATTGTCCGATAAATCACAGTTTTAATGCTGTAAGCAGAGAAACAGGGCGAAGAAAACAGTATTGAGACCGTCCCAGAGGTCATTGCTGCATGGCTTGTCTCTGCCACCGGTTGTCAAAGCGCTTGCAGGCGCTCGCCCAGGCGGCCGTTGTCGACCAACTCAAGAAACTCATCACCAAGGCGCTGGCTCTCGCCCATGGCTGTGCGCCAATAGCGTTCGCGGCCGGCATCATCACCCAAGTAACGGTTGAAGTCTTTGCGGTCGGGAAGTTTGCCATGGGGCAGGCGCGCCAGGTATTCACGTGAAGGTGCCAGGAGCAGCACATCCTGCAAACGCCCTGCGTCGCCACGCCGCCATGGCATGCCTTTGTCGAACCAGCCGGGGATAATCTTATCGGTGAAGTGCGGGTAGAGGACGATATCGTCGCCGCTGTAAGGCAGATCCAAGTGGTAGTCGAGTAGGCCACCATCACGGTAGGTGCCAGGCCCAGCACCGGGAATATCGCGCACCCCTTGCATAATCATTGGGATCGAACCTGAGGCCAGCAACGCATGGCGCAAATTGCCGCTATCGAGTTGCAGGTAACGCGAGGGGAAGTCACTCAATGCACCCAACGGCGGGGCCAGGCGCGCATCGTGCAGAATCACCCGTTCAAAGTGCTTAGCCAAACGTGGCCGCCCCAGCAGGTTGCTGCCAATCACCGAAGACAGGCCTAGGCCGAGCGCGCCGCGATGATCATGCTGCAGCAGGCCATGGCTTTTCACTACGACGATATTTAGACGGTAATGCGGGTTACTGAGGATGCTGGCTTCTTCGTTGCCTAACAGCTGTTCTAGCATCAGGCTGCAGCTGGTCGATACCTGCGCCATGCTCACGCCTTTGGCAAAGCGTTGCGAGGTATACAACTCACCCAGGCGTCGAAGGCCGGCTGCCGCATCCGGCAAGCAGGCACTGGCGAAACGCCAAGAGCCAATGGACGCCCCGATCAGTGAACGCTCACGCGGTGCGCGCTGCAACCAGTCACCGAACAAAGCCAGATCAAGCCCCTGAATGCCCAAGGCCTTTGGCCCGCCTGCTGCGCCCGGCAGAATGCCGACATCCGCCGGTTGCAGGCCTTGCTCGCGAATGCGTGCGAGGGCGCGTGTGCCGGCTTTGATTGTCAGGGCAGGGGACTTAATTACAATCGCATTCATGCTGGCCTCCATCGCGCAGGGTGTTGATTATAGAGCGCAGACCCTTCTGGCCAAGTGACTTCAGCGCATGAATGATGCCTGTATGGGGCTCGCTACACTGCGCGCGACATCGTCGATGCCTGGTCGCGGAAAATTGAAGTCCACTGGGTGGCTTGCGCGTCTCAATTGCGTTGTCGCTTACGCGTGTCTGAATTTATCAGACACACCGCCCGCCCGAACTCACATGCCGTTGGCAAATGCCGGGTTGCTCATGTCGATGCTCGCGCGGACCGGGCGCATGGCTTGGGCATACTTGAGCAAAATATCCAGCGCATAGTCGATGCGTGCATGCAGGCGCTGATCGTCTTCGCTGCTGGGTTCTGGTGTATTC
>JAGGNC010000255.1 GCA_017886405.1 Pseudomonas sp.
CAGGCTGATGACCGCGCGCTAAATCACACTGCTCTGCCAACCGCACAACCACTGAGCGGGCGACCTCTACACTTAAATTAATCGATCGCAGGAGTAACCGACCATGCGCTCACTGACATTCAGGATGTGCTCCCTGGCGCTGCTACTGATCGCATTCAGCGCAAACACCTTGGCAGCTAACGTGTTAATGGCGTTCGGCGAAAAGATTCCACCCCCTGCTTTCCGCAAAGCGACAGCGGTATTGAACTGGAAGTGCTTGGCGAAGCGTTGGCCTTTCGCGGCCATAGCCTAGAACCGCTTTATTTTCCATTGGCCCGCGTGCCCTTGTCATTTCGCAAAGGTGAGGTGGATGCTGCCATGACCGATCTGGGTCAGGACCTTACCGAAGCGGGTGGCAACTACGGTAACCCGGCGGTGATCTATTCCAACGTCTTCGTCAGCCTGATCAGCCGTCACCCCGACATCAAGCAGCCCAAGGACCTCAAAGGTCTGAGCATCGTGGCCTTTCCGGGGGCCATCCAGCGCTACCCCGAATGGTTGGCCGCCAGTAAGGCAGAGGGTTTGTACTTCGAGCAAAACAACCAAAAGTTGCAGGTGCTTGGCCTGAACAGAGGACGCTATGATCTGGTGCTAAGTGATCGCAGTATTTATCGCTACTTCGAACTGCTGCTTGAACGCACCACTTTGTTCAAGGCCAAGAGCATCGCCATGCACGATTTCGTCGAGGAGGACCCGCAAAACTACCGACCGTTATTCCGCGACCCGCAAATCCGCGACGACTTCAATGCCGGCCTCGAGCAACTCAAGGCCAGCGGCCGCTACCAAGCGATCTACGACCACTATTTAAAGCCGTCAGAGTCGCCCGTCAGTCAGCCAGAGTAAAAGCATCCGCATCCCGATACGCCGGGAACCGCTGACGATAAGCCGCCAACTGCGCGGCGTTGAGACTGGCACGGAACACGCCGGCCTCCGCTCCTGCTTCAAGCAGCAGCTCACCCTGAAAATCCAACACCTGGGAATCACCGCTGTAGGGATGCCCCTTGCCGTCCTCGCCAATGCGGTTGACCGCCGCCACGTAGCAGAGGTTTTCGATAGCCCGTGCTGGCAGCAATTGATTCCAATGATTGCGTCGCGCCGCCGGCCAATTGGCGGTGTACAGCAGCAGATCGGTCGCCTGCGCATCACAACTCCAGACTGGAAAACGCAGGTCGTAGCAGATCAGCGGACGCACCTGCCACCCCTTCACCTCCACTAGCACCTGCTGATCCCCCGCGCGGTAATGCTTGTGCTCACCGGCCATGCGAAACAGATGGCGCTTGTCGTAGTGCGCCAGACTGCCATCTGGACGCGCCCACAGCAGACGATTGCGGTATGAGCCATCGGCAGCCTGGATAATCAGGCTGCCGGTAATCACCGCGTGTAACGCCTGCGCCTGCTCACGCAGCCACTGGCTAGTGGGCCCGTTCTCGGGCTCCGCCAACGCCACCGAATCCATGGTAAAACCCGTGGTAAACATCTCCGGCAGCACGATCAGGTCGGCGCCTTTGGTCTGCTGCAGCAAGGCCTGGAAATGCGCACGATTGGCGGCGGGGTCGTGCCACGCCAGCGTGGTCTGGATCAGCGCCAGTTCAAGGTCAGGTAGCAGGCTTAGATCGCGCATAGTTTTTCCGCCGCCTGGCGCAAGGTTTCTTCACGCTTGGCGAAGCACAAGCGCACCAGGCGTAAATCCTTGGGCACCTGCTGGTAAAACACTGACACCGGAATCGCCGCTACGCCGTGTTCGCGGGTGAGCCACTCGGCCATGGCAACATCATCCAAATCAGCGCGAATGGCTGAGTAATCGACCAACTGGAAATAAGTGCCGGCAGACCGAGTAAAGCTAAAGCGCGAAGCGACCAGCAGGTCACAGAATAGATCGCGCTTGGCCTGGTAGAACGCCGGCAGCTCCTCGACATGTTCAGGGTGCTCGGCCATGAAATCAGCCAGGGCCCACTGCAGCGGCGTCACAGCGCAGAAGCTGACGTATTGATGCACCTTGCGCAGCTCGGTACTCAAGGCCGGCGGCGCGACTACATAACCCGTTTTCCAGCCGGTGACGTGATAGGTCTTGCCGAACGAGCTGACCACAAAAGCACGCTGGTACAGCTCATCATGGGCGAGGATGCTGGCGTGTTCGCGACCATCGAACACCAGGTGCTCATAGACCTCATCACTGATCAGGTAGATATCACGCCCTCGAATCAGCGCCGCCAGTTGGTCCAGCTCGGCGCTGGATATCAGCGCGCCGCTGGGGTTATGCGGGCTATTGAGGATGATCAGGCGGGTCTTGGTGCTCAGTGCATCCTGCAAGCGCTGCCAATCGATGGAGAAATCCGGCAAAGCCAGCGGCACGTGCACGCAGCGCCCGCCAGCGAGTTGCACCGCAGGCTCGTAACTGTCGTAACAGGGATCGAAGACGATCACTTCATCCCCCTGGCGGATCAGCGTCTGGACTGCGCAGAAGATTGCCTGGGTTGCACCTGGGGTGATGGTGACCTCGCTATCGGCGCTGACCGAGCGGCCATAACTGCGGGCGATTTTTGCCGCCACCTGCTCGCGCAGAACGGGCAAGCCGGTCATCGGCGCGTACTGGTTATGCCCAGCCGCAATATGCCGACCGACCGCTTCACGCAGGGCTTGCGGCCCATCAAAATCCGGAAAGCCCTGGGACAAGTTGAGCGCGCCGGTTTCTAAGGCGAGCTGCGACATGCGGGTAAAGATGGTGGTGCCGACGTTCGGCAATTTGCTGATGATCATCGAGGCAATATTCCTGGGCTAGCGCCGGGTTAAACACTATTAATGGCGCAGGATAGCCGATCGCTCAGACACGCAAAAGGCACCCAAAGGTGCCTTAATGCTGTGATGCCAGCGCGCAGTTAACGCTTGTCTTTGCGCTTCTTCTCGGCTTTCTTGTGGTGAGTCATCATCCGGCGCTTCTTGTTCACCTGACGGTCTGTGAGGGAGTTTTTGTTGCCCTCATAAGGATTCTCGCCACCCTTGAACTCGATACGGATCGGCGTACCAACCAGCTTGAGCACGCGGCGATAGGTGTTTTCCAAGTAACGGACATAGGACTTGGGCACCGCATCGACCTGGTTACCGTGGATCACGATCAGCGGCGGGTTGGCACCGCCGAGGTGCGCATAACGCAGCTTGATCCGGCGGTTTCTGACCATGGGCGGCGCGTGATCGCCGACGGCGTCTTCGAGAATCTGGGTCAGACGGTTGGTCGGCCAGCGAGTAATCGCCGACGTGAACGAGGCCTGCACTGATTTGTATAGATTGCCCACACCAGTGCCGTGCAACGCCGAGATAAAGTGGATGTCGGCAAAGTCGACAAAGAACAGCCGGCGTTGCAGTTCGACCTTCACATAATCGCGCTCGCTGGGCTCCATGCCGTCCCATTTATTCAGCGCAATCACCAAGGCACGGCCGCTTTCCAGCACAAAGCCAAGCAGGTTGAGGTCATGGTCGACCACGCCTTCGCGGGCATCCATGACGAACACCACGACGTTGGAATCTTGGATCGCCTGCAGGGTTTTCACCACCGAGAACTTTTCCACCGCTTCGAAGATCTTGCCACGGCGACGCACGCCGGCGGTGTCGATCAGGGTGTACTTCTCGTCATCACGCTCAAACGGAATATAGATGCTGTCGCGGGTAGTGCCGGGCTGGTCATACACGATCACCCGGTCTTCACCGAGCATGCGGTTGACCAGGGTCGATTTGCCGACGTTAGGCCGGCCAATAATCGCCAGCTTGATGCCGTCCTTTTCGCTCGGACCGGGAATGCGCTTGGCTTCCTGCCCTTCGAGCACAACTTCCTCTTCCTCACCCTCTGCAAGCTCATTGGCATCCTTGGGAAAGGAGCCCAGCACGGCTTCCAGCATCTGGGTGATACCGCGACCGTGAGCACCGGCAATCGCCAGCGACTCGCCCATGCCCATGCTTGAGAACTCAGCACGTGCCAGGTCGACGTCGATGTTGTCGACCTTGTTGATCACCAAAAAGCTGCGCTTGTTACGCCGACGCAAATGCTCGCCGATCATTTGATCGGAAGCGGACAGACCGGCGCGAGCGTCGACCATAAACAGCACGGCATCGGCCTCTTCGATGGCCTGCAGCGACTGCTCGGCCGTCTTTGCGTCAATGCCTTCTTCGTCACCAGAAATACCGCCGGTGTCGATGACGATATAGGTTCGCCCCTGCCACTTGGCCTCACCGTATTGACGATCACGGGTCAGACCAGACAGGTCGCCGACAATCGCGTCACGGGACTTGGTCAAGCGGTTAAACAGGGTGGACTTGCCGACGTTCGGGCGGCCCACCAGGGCAATTACGGGAACCATTAGGCTTTCCACTTCGTTATTTCAGAAAATACAAAAGCCGCTGCAGAGGCAGCGGCCTGAATTCATTGCACTGGCTATTCTGCACACCCTTGAGGCTGTGCAGCATAGCCAAAGCGACAGACGTTTACTTGATGGTCAAAGCCA
>JAGGNC010000045.1 GCA_017886405.1 Pseudomonas sp.
CTGGATCGAATCCGGCTCGCACGCCGATCAAATGCCGCAACCTCACGCCTACCCCTGGCTGCTGCGCATCTTCCAATGCGACCGTCACGGCACCCAGATCACGGCCAACCTGGATTGGCGCGATCACCACTGGCAAAGCGACGCGCGTTATGTCGGCCATAACTGGTCATGGCGGCCCTACTTTTATCAGCTGCTGGCCGAGGGCTGGGATGAGCGCCGACTGATTCTCTCCAACACCTATCGCGACGCCACCACCAACCAGTACTGCCTGACTGCCGGGCAATTTATCGATAACGGCAAAAAGCTGCTGCTGATCGATATCGACGCCGCGGGATTTTGATTGCACAAGCCACCATGCCTTGCATGATCCGCATAGAACCCCGAAGCTAGCCGGCTAAAAGCCAGGTAACGGCGAGGATATACCTTGGATTGGCAAACCCTGCTCAACCGTGAACGACTCGGCAAGCCGACGCAAAGCGTCGCTGAACTGGGCCGCACACCGTTTCACAAAGACCATGACCGCATCATTTTTTCCGGGGCCTTCCGCCGACTAGGGCGTAAGACCCAGGTGCACCCGGTATCCAGCAACGACCACATTCACACCCGCCTGACCCATTCGCTTGAAGTCAGCTGCGTGGGCCGCTCCCTGGGTATGCGCGTCGGTGAAATGATCCGTGGCGCGCTGCCCGGTTGGTGCGAGCCAAGTGACCTGGGCATGGTCGTGCAATCGGCTTGCCTGGCTCACGACATCGGCAACCCGCCCTTTGGTCACTCCGGTGAGGACGCCATCCGCCACTGGTTTCAGCAGGCCGCCGGGCGCGGCTGGCTGGATTCGATGAGTACAGCCGAGCGCGGCGATTTCCTCAGTTTCGAGGGCAATGCGCAGGGCTTTCGCGTGCTCACCCAGCTGGAATACCACCAGTTCGACGGCGGCACCCGGCTGACCTACGCGACCCTTGGCACCTACCTGAAATACCCCTGGACCGCGCGCCACGCCGAAGCGCTGGGCTACAAAAAGCACAAGTTCGGCTGCTACCAAAGCGAGCTGCCCCTGCTTGAGCAGATCGCTAGCAAACTGGGCCTGCCACAGTTGGAAGAACAACGCTGGGCGCGTCATCCGCTGGTCTATCTGATGGAGGCGGCGGACGACATCTGCTACGGCTTGATCGACCTGGAAGATGGCCTGGAAATGGAGTTGCTTGAGTACAGCGAGGTTGAAGCGCTGCTGCTCGATCTGGTCGGCGATGACCTGCCGGAAACCTACCGCCAGCTTGGCCCCGATGATTCCAAGCGGCGCAAGCTGGCGATTCTGCGCGGTAAAGCCATCGAACACCTGACCAACGCCGCCGCCGAAGCCTTCGTCGAGCAGCAAGACGCCCTCCTTGCAGGCACTCTGCACGGCGATCTGGTTGAGCATATGCACGGCACCGCCAAGCACTGCGTGCAAAGCGCCAAGGACATGGCCCGGCAGAAGATCTTCCAGGACAAGCGCAAGACGCTGCATGAAATCGGCGCCTACACCACCTTGGAAATCCTGCTGAACGCCTTCTGTGGCGCGGCGCTTGAGCAGCATGGCGGGCGCACACCGTCATTCAAGAACCGCCGCATTCTCGACCTGCTGGGCAATAACGCACCCGATCCGCACTGGCCGTTATACATGTCCTTTCTGCGCATGATCGACTTTATCGCAGGCATGACTGACAGCTACGCTACTGAAATGGCCCGCGAGATGACGGGCCGCTCGAGCCCGGTATAAGCCATGAGTAACGTATTGCGACAGACCTTTAGCTGGCATGCCGGGCCACCCGCTTGGGGCCCCGCCGTGGTCGCCGGTTTTGGCTGCGCGCTGCCCTTGCTACTCGGGCTATTCAGCGCGCACCCGGGGTTTCTCTGGGCCTCGCTAGGCGCTTTTCAGGCAGCCCAAGCCAACCCGCTGCATCGCCTCGGCATGCTGCGCATGCTGATGCTCTGCGCACTGGGCGCCTGCAGCGCCGGCCTGGGCTTCTGGTCGGCCAGCGATCCCTATGCCAGCTTTATGATTTTCGCGGTGTTCGGTTTTTTGCTCGCCTGGCTGCAACGCTTTGGCAGCGAGGCCGGCAAGCTGGGTATCGGCCTGGCCATCTGCCTGTGCCTGGGCCAAGGCCAGCAAGGCTTGGGTACACTGAACAATCCCTACGCCATCGCCATGTTATTTATCCTCGGCGGTCTCTGGGTGATGCTCCTGGCCTTCGGCCTGCGCGGCATGCATGGTTTGCGTATGTGGCCGTATATGCCGCGCCTCATCAGCATCTTCAAAGTGCTCAAACGGCACGCCAGGCGCTTGCCGCAACAGAAATGGCGGCTGCATGCGCTGGGCTGCACGCTGGCTTTCGCCCTCTCGGGACTGATCGTCAACCTCGCCGAACTGCATCGTGGCTATTGGCTGACACTTACTGTGGTCACCACCTTGCAGCTGCAATTTCAAGGCAGCCTGGTACGCGCGGTGCAAGCTAGCCTGGCCAGTTTGGGTGTGGCGTCGCTGTTGATTCTGCTCGGATACAGCCTGCAGAATCCGACGCTAATGGTTGCAATATTGTTGCCGCTGATCACCGTCTGCCGCGCCCTGCAGGCAAATCATTACGGCTTGTTCGTACTGCAAACGAGCGTGTGTTTTGTACTGCTGGCAGAAAGCCTGACGCAGGACTGGCAATTTCCCCAGGTGCGCCTGTTCATCAGCCTGATCGGCGTGGCATTAGCCCTATTGGTGGCGCTGCTACTGTATGGCCTGGAACATTGGCTGCAGCATCGGCAACTGCAGCGCAAGACCAGCGCCAGCTAACCTGCCCTGACGGCATAAGGTCGAAACTTAGGCAAGGATTCGCTGCTGGCCAAGGTAGCCTGAACGACAAACGAGGAAATTACACAAGGGCAAAGCAATAAGGCATGCGCGATGCATGCCTTATTCACAGGTCTCAGAATCGATTCACGATCTCGCCAGCTAGCAGCAGAGCGTGAAAGGCTCTTAGGCCTGATTGATCGCGCTGTCTGGGTGCCAGACATCGATCAGTGGGCTAGCGGTGAAGTCCACCAGATCATCACGACCTTTCAGCCAGGCTTCAACGGCAGCACGCTGCTCTTCGTTGACCGAGCCACGCTTGGCCAGGCACACCAGGCCGAAGTCATCGCCGCCAACATAGCCAAGACCATTGGCGGTCATGGCTTCAAGCAGGAACTGCTCCAGGAAGCTATCGATAGCTGCATCAGCCAGATCTTCCTTTAAGTTCAGGTTCAGCTCAAAGCCCAGCTCCTGGAATTCATCCACACAGAGTTTCTTGCGCAGACGGCGGGAACGGTTAGTAGCCATGGAACAATCCTCAAAAGTGATAACGCGCGGCACTCTAGCAGTTTCGCTGCCTGCGCGCCCGCCTCGAAGACAACAGATCGTCTGAATTCAGGCAGAAAAGCCCAGCCTATGGCAATTACTGCCACTCAGCGGGCCCTGTCTTGGGGCATAATTGCCCGCTTCGTCCCAACCCGCGATGGGACCTATTTACATGCCTCGCGTCATCTTTTTCCCTCAGTTGGAGGGTAGCCGCCCATGATCAAAACCCTGCGTCACCTGGCCATCGCCAGCCTGCTGCTGCCTGTTTGCCTACCACTGGCAGCCGCCACTGGCGGTTTATCAAGCAAGGTTGAGCAATCACTGAAAGCCAACAAGATCAACAGCCAGTCCCTGTCGGTGGTGACCATTCCGCTCAATGGCCCCGGCAGCAGCACTTTTTTCAATGCCGATATTTCCGTCAACCCAGCGTCCACCATGAAGCTGGTCACCACCTATGCGGCGCTTGAACTGCTGGGGCCGAACCACCAGTGGAAAACTGAATTCTTCACCGACGGCCAGCTGAAAAATGGCGTGCTCGACGGTAATCTGTTCCTCAAGGGCGGCGGCGACCCCAAGCTGAATATGGAAAAACTCTGGCTGCTGCTCCGTGACCTGCGCGCCAACGGCGTGCATCAGGTCAGTGGCGACTTAGTGCTCGACCGCAGCCATTTCGTGCAACCGCAGCTGCCCAGCTTCAATGACGACGGCGGCGACGCCAACAAGCCATTTCTGGTGAAACCCGATTCGCTGCTGGTTAACCTCAAGGCACTGCGCTTTATCGCCCGTACCGAAGGCGGCAAGGTGCATCTCGCCACCGAACCACCGCTTGCCAATATCCGCATCGACAACCGCGTCAAGGCCCTGCCCGCTGCCAAATGCCCGGGCTGGCCGGATGTACGCTACAACCCGGTGACCACGGTCGACGGCACCACGGTGATTGTCAGCGGCAAGCTGGCCGAAGGCTGCAGCTCGCAAACCTACCTGTCGCTGCTCGACCACCCGAGCTACGCTGCCGGCGCCATCCGCGCCATCTGGCAAGAGCTGGGCGGCAGCATCATGGGCAAAGATCGTCTCGCGCTGGTGCCGGAAAAAGCCCGCCTACTGGCCCGCGCTTACTCACCGGATCTGACTGAAATCATTCGCGACATCAACAAGTACAGTAACAACACC
>JAGGNC010000172.1 GCA_017886405.1 Pseudomonas sp.
CCTTGTTGCTGATTCTCGAAGTCTTCGGCGCCGGCGGCCAGGCCGATCCACAGCAGGTAGCCGCCGGCGCCGAAGACTTCGAGAATCAGCAACAAGGTGCCGAAGGCCAGCCAGTTCCAGGACGACAGGTGCTGTAGAAAGTCCGACATAGCTTAACCCTTCTTATCACCGAAGGTGGCTTTGACAATTTCACCGATGCCGCCAACCGCGCCGATTACCTGGCTGGCTTCCAGTGGCATGAGGATGACCTTGCTATTGTTGGCGCTGGCCAGTTTGCCGAGGGCTTCGATGTATTTCTGCGCGACGAAGTAGTTAACCGCCTGCACGTTACCTTGGGCGATGGCTTCGGACACCATGCGCGTGGCTTCGGCTTCCGCCTGGGCGGCACGTTCGCGCGCTTCGGCTTCGAGGAAAGCCGCCTGGCGCATGCCTTCTGCCTTGAGGATGTCGCCCTGCTTCTGCCCTTCGGCAGTGAGGATAGCGGCCTGGCGCATGCCTTCGGCTTCAAGAATCTGTGCGCGCTTGATCCGTTCGGCTTTCATCTGTCCGGACATGGCAGCCATTAGGTCGGCGGGCGGGCTGATGTCCTTGATTTCGATGCGGGTGATCTTGATACCCCAGGGCGCGGTGGCTTCATCAACGGTGCGCAGCAATTTTTCGTTGATCGCATCGCGTTGGCCGAGCATGGCGTCCAGCTCCATGGAGCCGAGTACGGTACGGATATTGGTCATGACCAAGTTGCGGATGGCGTGTTCAAGGTTGTTCACCTCGTAAGCTGCCTGGGCTGCATTGATGATTTGGAAGAAGCAGATGGCATCAATCTCTACCGTGGCGTTATCGGCGGTGATCACTTCCTGCGGCGGAATATCTAGCACGCTTTCCATCACGTTGAGCTTGCGGCCGATCTTATCCATCACCGGCACGATGATGTTCAAGCCCGGCTTGAGGGTGTTGGTGTAGCGGCCGAAGCGTTCCACCGTCCATTCGAAGCCCTGCGGCACAACTTTAAAACCCATAAAGACAATGGCGACGGCGAGGCCGACAAAGAGAAAAATGACGCTGCCGATTTCCATGTGGTGTAGTTCCTTGGCTGAGTGAGATCCGCTTATCTAAGCACAGTTGCTGTGAGCACTGGTGTCGATGCTGTTACAAGGTGCGCCGATCAGGGCGCATGCTGCGACAGCGCCTGGATTAAGCGAGTGTCGCGATTATAAATATCCGGGTAGTAGCGCAGGTCGCCATCGATAGTGGCTTCGGCTGTCCAGTAGGCAATCAGCAGCAGCGCGGGGTGCTGCAGGCGGTATTGCTGGGTGTCGCCACTGGCAATCCGCGCTTGAACATTCACCCGTTCAGCCGGCGTCAGCAGCCAAGTAAGCAGCGTATCTACGGCTTCGACCCGCACGCAACCGGAGCTGAAGGCCCGCGGCGCCTTGCTAAATAACTGTTGGCTGGGCGTGTCATGCAGATAGACCGCAAACGGGTTGTCGAAGCGCATGGCCACGCGACCGAGCGGGTTTTGGCTGCCGGCCGCTTGGCGTAGGCGGATTGCGCCGGGGCTGTGCCAGTCGACCGTCTGCGGGTCAAGCAGGTTGCCGTTGCGGTCGAGCACGCTGATCTGGTGGCGCTCTAGGTAGCTGATGTCGTCACGAATGGCCGGCAGTTTGTCTTCGCGCAGAATGGTCGGCGGCACGGTCCACGTCGGATTGAGGGTTAGCCGTTCGATGCGCGAAGCGAGTAGCGGTGTTTGCCGCTCGGCGCGGCCAACCTGGGTGCGCGTGCTCCAGAGCAGTTGATTGTGCCGCCACACGTGCAGCTCGCCAGCCGCGACGTTGATCAGCACCTCGGCCTCGCGCATGTTGTCGGCCAGCCAGCGTAGACGCTCAAGGTTGGCGCGAAGCTGCTCGCGGCGCATTGGCGCGCTGATATTCAGCTCGGTCAGGCTGGCGGGGCCGAGAATACCGTCGGGGTTGAGACCGTGTTCGCGCTGGAAGTTCTCCAGGGCGGTCTGGGTGGCCGCATCATAGGTGCTGCCCAGCTCTTGTACATTTAGAGGCAAATAGCCCTGGGCGATCAGGCGTGCGCGCAAAGCTGGCAGTCTGGAATCATGGCCCTGCGGTTTGAGCAAAGGGCCGCTGGGCAGCGTCGCCCATTCGTATTGCGTCCGCAGGCGATGAAGTGCATAGGCGCCGCGCAGGCGCTGGTATTGCACGGTGGCCGGCCGTGCGCTGGCAAAGGCCGCCGCTGGAGCGCGCACGTTTAAAAGGGCCAGCGAGAGGGTCGCCAATTGTGGGTCCGGGTTGGTTTGCCCTGGTGCCTGCCACAGGCGCTCCAGGCTTTGTGCGGGCAAACGCCCCCGGCGCAGGTGCAGCAAAGCCTGCAGGTAGCTGTGGCTGGTCAGTAAATCGGCGCAGTCGCGTTGTTCGGCGACGCTTTCTGCGACCAAGCTGGGCAGCTCATACTCGCTGGGCTGCAAGCCATCATCGGCCAATTGCCCCAGCTGTTCGCGCAACTGCAGCAGTTGCTCGCCACTTTGCCAGGCCGGTTGACCGTCGCGTTGGGCATAGAATGCCTGCAGCAGGCGCAGGGCATCTTCGTCTAGGCTTGCCGGTATTGTGCTGCAGTGCTGTGTTAAGTCAGCCAGCAGGGGGCGCAAATCGGCGCTGGTGGCAAAAGGTGCCTCGTCAGCATTAACGACCAGTGGCAGGGTGAGCAGAACCGCGCTCAGGTAGAGTGTACGTTTTTTGAACAATCTACTGCTCCAGTCCTTGGCCTTAATGTGGGTTAGCTACAGCCAGTATAGGCGGCCATGGTCGGATCTTGTGACAGGACGTCCTTAGGGACTTGAGGTATTTGCGCATATGTTTGGACGTTTTGGCAGGCTCTGCCTTATGGGGTGGTGGCTTTTTTGCGTGCCGTTGGCGGCAACGGCGGCGGAGTCGGATGGACTGCTCAGGGATCTGGCGCGGATTGCCCCTGGGCTCAATCAACAGGCGCTGCGCCATGCGCTGGCGGCCATGCAGTGTGCGGTTAACCATGGCGCTGATCCGGCCCACCGCCTGGCTGTGATCGACTATTCGCGGCCGTCTACCGAGCGTCGTTTGTGGATCTTCGACTTGCAGCGCAAGCGTTTGCTGTTGCGTGATTTCGTTGCCCATGGACGACAGTCGGGGGAGAACTTTGCCCAGACGTTCTCTAATCGCCTGGGGAGCAACCAGACCAGCTTGGGGTTATTCCGCACTGCTGAAAGCTACCGGGGTAAACACGGTTACTCGTTGCGTATGGATGGCCTAGAGCCGGGGCTGAATGACCTAGCCCGCGAGCGCGCCATCGTCATTCATGGTGCGGCTTATGTCAGCCCGAGTCTGGTGCAGAGTCAGGGCCGGATTGGCCGTAGCCTGGGTTGCCCGGCGGTGCGTCCGGAAGTGGCGAGGATGGTGGTCGATCAGCTTAAAGGTGGGCAGTTTCTCTTCGCCTGGCATTCCAATCAGCGCTGGTTACAGGGCTCTGCATACCTGGAGTGCAAGCCGCAGCGTGTGGCGAGCATGCTGGCCCGTCAGCAGCGGTTGTCGAGAAGCTGAGTTTCTCAGCCCGGGAACGGATCTGGGTGTGCCGGCTACCGCCGCTTCGGGCGTTAAATGTATCCCTGATTGGGCTAAGGCTTGTCCGGACTACGCGGCGGACGGCGCTATTTCTGCTCGCTCTGCGGCGTGACCCGCAGCACTTCCTCGATGGTGGTCAGGCCTGCGCCGACCTTCTGCGCGCCAGACAGGCGCAGGCTGCGCATGCCTTCTTTAAAGGCATGCCGGCGCAGGGCGATGAGGTCGGTGTCCGCCGTGATCAGCGGCTTCATCGCGTCATTGATCAGCATGATTTCATACACCCCGGCGCGGCCGCGGTAGCCGGTATCTCGGCATTCCAGGCAACCCACGGCGCTGCACGCTTGAGTCGGCAGTGGCGCGCTCCAGGGTTTGGTCAGGCTATTCCAGCCATCTTCGTCCAACGCCTGCGGTGCTTTGCAGTGCGGGCACAGGGTACGGACCAGGCGTTGCGCCATGACACCGAGCAGGGTGGCCTTAAGCAGGTAGTGCGGCACGCCCAGTTCCAGCAGGCGGGTGATGGCACTGGGGGCGTCGTTGGTGTGCAGGGTCGAGAGCACCAAGTGACCCGTCAGCGCCGCCTGGATCGCCATCTCGGCGGTTTCTAGGTCGCGGATTTCGCCGACCATGATGATGTCTGGGTCCTGGCGCATCAGCGCGCGCACGCCGCTGGCGAAGGTGAGGTCGATATTGTGCTGCACCTGCATCTGATTGAAGGCGCCCTCAATCATCTCGATCGGGTCCTCGATGGTACAAACGTTGACCTCTTGGGTCGCCAGTTGCTTGAGCGTGGTGTACAGCGTGGTGGTCTTACCCGAGCCGGTTGGGCCTGTGACCAGAATGATGCCGTTGGGCTGCGACGTCATACTTTTCCAGCGTTTCATG
>JAGGNC010000103.1 GCA_017886405.1 Pseudomonas sp.
CCGGTCACTGAAACGCGCGGCACCCAGGCCACGCCCATGCCCTGCAAAGCCATGCTTTCATGACTGGCGGCTATCGCCGCTTCGTACACCGTGGTGGCGCATAGCGCTGCATCCAGGTCGTAGTCAGCGAGGATCAGGTCGCAGGCGCCGAAGACTTGCTGCGCACGCGCCAGACCTGACCTGACCCGCAAATGAGTCGGCGGCCCGCGCGGATCAGTCGTGCACAGGCGAGCGCATAAACGGCTCGGCTCGATCGGCCATGTTCAGCTGTAGGGCTTCCAGCTCGGCAAACAAGCCACACATGACCTGCACCAGCTGCGGGTCGAAGTGCCCGCCGGCACCTTCCCGAATGTGGGCCTGGCTGCGCTCGGCACTCCAGACCTGTTTGTAGGGGCGCGGCGAACGTAGGGCGTCATATACATCGCATAGCGCGACAATGCGTCCTGACAGCGGAATCTCTTCACCTTTCAGGCCATTCGGGTAGCCGCTGCCATCCCAGCGTTCGTGGTGGGAAATGGCGATTTCCGCGGCCAGGTCGGTCAACGGCGAGCGCTGTTCGTCATGCAGGATTTCGTAGCCGATGCGCGCGTGATGATTCATCACCGTGCGCTCATCCTCCGTCAGGGCCCCGGGCTTAGTGAGGATGGCATCGGCAATCCCAATCTTGCCGACATCGTGCATCGGTGCTGCCAGGCGCAGCTGCTCGATCCAATCGGGGTCCATCCCCATAGCCGTAGCCATCAGCGCCGCCGAGGCGCCGATTCGCATGATGTGGTCACCGGTCTCGTTGTCCTTGTAGCTGGAGGCCCGCGCTAGGCAGCGAATCACCGACTGGTAGCTGGCGCGCAATTGCTCGGTGCGCGCCTGTACTCGCTGTTCCAGCAGCTCGCGCTCCTGCTGCAAGGCCTGGCTGGCCAGGCTCAGACGTAGGTTGTTGCGTACCCGCAACAGCAGCTCCGGCAGGTCCAGGGGCTTGCAGATGTAGTCGCTGGCGCCCAGCTCCAGGCCGCGACGGCGCTCGTCGACGCTATTGAGGGCGGTGACGATGATCACCGGCGCGCAGCTGCGGTCACCGGCCGCCAGCTGTTGCAGGATGTCGAAACCATTCGGCGCAGGCATGTCCAGATCCAGTAGCAACAGGTCCCAGGGATTGGCCTGCAACCAGGCCAGACCTTCGGCGGAGTCGCTGAAAGCCTTGACGTGGCGCAAGCCAAAGGTCTTGAGACTGGATTCCAGCAGGCGCAGGTTGGCGCGCACATCGTCGATCACCACCACCGTGGCAACACTTAGAGCATCAAACAGCATCACAGTTGACCTCAGGTAGCAGGGCGCAAACCAGCCCACGCAATTCATTTAGATTAATCGGTTTGGCCAGTAGCCCTTGGCAGTCGAGCCTAGCCAGGCGCGCAGCTTCGGCAGCTGCAGTCAGCATCACCACCGGTAGACCGCGCGTTTGTGCATGGCTGCGCAACGCGTGCAGCACGGCTTCGCCGTCCATGTCAGGCAAATTGAAATCCAGCAGCAGCAGGTCTGGCGGTGTTGCCAGAATCTGCTCCAAGGCCACCCGGCCATTGCTGGCCACTCGCACCTCGACCAGATCGCTTAGAGCCATGCGCACCAGAAATTGGCTAGCCGGGTTGTCTTCCACATAAAACACCTGGCCGCGAACACGCGGGCCGGGGACGAGCGCCTCGGTGGCCTCATCGGCAGGCGTTTCGGCCAGAGTGGCGGCGGCCAGCAGTGGCAGTTCGATCCAGAAACTGCTGCCGATGCCAGGCGCGCTATGCACACCCATTTGTCCGCGCATCTGGCTGGCAAACTCACGACACAGCGACAGGCCGATACCGGTGCCCGGAATCGCGGTGTTTTCCTGCCCTAGGCGCTGGAAGGGTTCAAATAACTGGGCCTGCAGATCGGCACTGATACCCAGACCGGTGTCCTCAACCAGCAGGCGAATATGCCCCGCGGCCACTTGGTAACTGAGCGTGATATGGCCATTGGCGGTGTTGTACTTGATCGCATTGGACAGCAGGTTGATTAGCACCTGACGCAACCGCCGTGGGTCGGCAGGCACCCGCAAAGCCTGCTCGGGCAGGTCGAGATTTAGCTGCAGGCCGTGATTCAGTACCTCGATGCGGACCATGTCGGCGCACTCATTCATCAACTGGCCGACGTCAACCTGCTGCAGTTCAAGCAGTGGCTTTTCCACCTGCACACTCGACCAATCGAGTACGTCGCCGATCAACTGGTTGAGATGGGTACTGGCGAGCAAGATTTCATCCAGATAATCCGCTTCGCTGCTCGCGCTATCGACTGGATGCTCAAGTCGCAGCAACTGGGCAAAACCGCTGATGGCATTCAGTGGCGTGCGCAACTCGTGCGTGACGCTGGCCATAAACCGCGATTTGGCCTGGCTCGCCGCCAAGGCTTCTTGGCTGGCCTGGCGCAGGTCAGCTTCGGTCTGTTTGAGTGTATTGATGTCCACGTGAGTACCGGCCAACATCAGTACGTTCCCAGTCTGGGCGTCGCGCTCCAGCACCCGGCCACGGCTAAGCAGCCAGTGGTAGTGACCGGTCTCATCGGCGAAACGGAACTCAGATTCGTAGCGATCGTTGCCCAGCTCGTTGATTAGCTGCAGCGCGGCCTTCATCCGCGTCACGTCGTCGGGGTGCACGCGCTGAAAGAACGCGTCGACGCTAATCTCGCTGCCCTGCAGACCGAAGCGCTCGACGAAGCGTCCGCGCAAATTGAGGGTGTCGAAATGGCGTTCCCAGAGGCTTTCAGTGGTGCATTCCAGCACCAACTCAAGACGCTGCTGGGCGGTGGCACCCTGGATTTCGCTGCGCTCCAGTTGCGCGGCCAAATCGACGCTATGGCCGGCCATTTCATGCAGCTCGCCGATGCGCGAAACCACCCGCTCGGGGCGCCGGTTACCGCGCCCAATCTCACGCAGCATCCGCGAGATGCCCGTAATCGGCTGGCGTAGCTGGCGACTTAACTGCTTTGCGCGCACCCACATGAAACTGAAAAACACCGCATAGAACAGCAGCAGGCCGGCAATCAGCAGGTAGCCGATTTCTTTGTAGCGCTGGGCCAGACGGTTGGTCTGGGCGAATACGTCCGCCTCGGCCACCACCGTCAATAGATGCCAATCGGTTTGCGCGATGCTGGCCCACGCCACCAGGTGGGCCTGGCCGCCGAGCTCAAGTCGCTCGATACCGGCCGCTTCGGTTGCCATCCGCTCTGCCAGCACCTGCGTTTCTGCACGCTTGCGCAGGTTGAAGTCCTCGGGCTTGAACAGCTCGCGGCGAATAGCTTCGGCGTAAGTGTGCTGCGTCAGCTCGTCGAGACCGAAATCATCTTCACCCGCCTTGGGCAGGGCCATGATGTTGAGGTCCTTGCTGACCAGCATGGCGTAGCCGTTCCACGGTATCTGCAACTGGCCGATTTTCTTGAGAATGCCGTCCACGGTGATGTCGATGCCCACCACGCCTTCGAGGAAGTCGCCGCGATAGACCGGGGCGATGGCCGACGCCATCCAGCCCTGACCTGCCGGATCGAGGTAGACATCGGTCCATACCACTTGGCGCTGCGGGTTGTGCTTGGCATCGGCGAGGTAATAGAAGTTGTAATCGGGGATGACCATGTCATGTGGGTACTGGTCTAGGGTAAGGAACCACGGATAGATATGGTTGAGACTGTCCCAGCTGTTGAAGTACAGCGCCGCCACCAGAGGGGTTTGGGTCTTGATTTGCTGCATCAGCGGATCGAGGCGGGCCAAGCGGGCGACCTTGGCTAAGTCGTGCTTGGCCGGCGCCGTACTGTTGGGGTAGAACACCGCCGCACCACCCTCATCGCGAGGGCTGTAGTGCACGCCGTCGGCGCTTAGGACAAGATTGCGTACGGGGGTCAGTGCCGGCTGCTGCAGGGCCTGGGTCGTCAGGTTGCGATACAGCTCGGTGAGCCCGCCGACCTTGGCCAGTTGCTCCACCACCACCCGACTTTCGAGGGCAGCTGCGTACTTCAGTTCGACTATCGCGCTGTCGCGCAGGTGGTCGATCTGAGTTTCGCGAATCGAGCTGTTGCTCAGCAGATAGACAGCGATCAGCACCGTTTCCACCAATAACAACGGAATCAGGGCGCTTTGCGCAAAGGCTCGCCAGATCCATTGGCGCAAATCAATTTGAGCGTTCAGTGACACAGCAGGGGGCTCCGCAAGCGATGGACGCAGACGGAAAGTAATCAGCCTAACCGCAGTAATATCAATATGATATCACTCGGCTGCAAAACGTCACATATGCCTTTAGTCGACTACTTTCCCCGTGCGCCCGCTCAGGCCTCAATCCCCTCGCTCGCCTCCAGCTTACGCCACAGCAGCCTTACGCCAGCCTTAGGTTGCACAGCACGGCGGTACAGGCGGATCTCCAGCGGCACTTGCCAGTGCTCGCCGCCACAGGTCACCCGCTCACCCCGCGC
>JAGGNC010000063.1 GCA_017886405.1 Pseudomonas sp.
CGCTTGTTGGCGCAGATGACTCAGGTGCAGGCTCGCTGGCAGGGCAGCACATACCTGCAGTTGAGTGCGCTGGGCATGTCGGACATTCAGGTTGCCGTTCCGAGTGAGCCTGCGCCATTGCGCGGGGTGAATATTTGGCGGGACAGCCTGCAAGTGCCGGATGCTGGTGATGAGGCCGCGCAATGGCTGAGCCAGTTTCTCGGCCGTGCCTGCCGCCTGGTGCACGTCTCGCAGTCGCGCGCCCGCCAGGTCGATACAGCCTATGCCGAGGTGGGCGACAAGGTGGCGTTTGCCGATGGCTTTCCTTTATTGCTAATCGGTCAGGCGTCGCTGGACGACCTGTCGGCGCGGGTGGGACGGTCGTTGCCGATGCTACGTTTTCGGCCGAACCTCGTTGTAAGCGGCAGTGCGCCTTACGCCGAGGACAGCTGGAAGCGGATTCGCATTGGTGAGCTGGAGTTTCGCGTGGTCAAGGGCTGCTCGCGCTGCATCATGACCACCCTCGATCCACAGACGGGCGAGCGCAGCGCGGACCGTGAGCCGCTGACTACCTTGAAAACCTACCGGGAAAGTGAGGGCGAGGTGTACTTCGGGCAGAACCTGATCGCCTGTGGCGTGGGTTCGCTGGCGCTGGGGATGCAGCTGCAGGTTCTGGAATAGGGCAATGCCGGCTCAACACGGGAGGTTGAGCCGGCGCAGGCTCACTGGTCGAAGTAGCGCTCGTGCCAGGCCACCAGGGGTTGTGGTGCGTTGAGTTTCTCGCCGTAGATCACCGAGTAGGACAGCACGTTCTGCACGTACTGGCGGGTTTCATCGAATGGGATATTTTCGATCCACACGTCGAACGACAGGTGATCGGCGCCACGCAGCCATTGCCTTACGCGGCCTGGGCCGGCGTTGTAGGCGGCAGAGGCGAGCACCCGGTTGCCGTTGAACTGGCCGTAGATCTGACTCAGGTAGGCGGCGCCAAGCTGAATATTAATTTCCGGGCGATAGGCCATTTGCGGTGATGACAACGCAATGCCAAAGCGCTTCGCGGTTTCCTTGGCGGTCGCGGGCATCAACTGCATCAGGCCCATGGCGCCGGCCCCGGACTTAGCATCGGCCATAAAGCCGCTTTCCTGGCGAGTAACAGCGAAGACCCAGCTGGAGTGGATGTCGCGTTTCTTCGCTTCGCGCACCAGACTTTCGCGATGAGCCATGGGGAAACGCACATCCAAGTCGTCCCAATATTGCGCCTGGCTGATAGTGCGGATTGCCGGGAAGTACCAGCCCATTTCATAGGCCAGGCGCGCTTGGGCAACCATTTCATCACGGCTGAACAGGCGAGTGACGTTGTACCACTCACGCCGCCCATCGGCGACTTGGCCACGCGCATGGAATTCCAGGGCACGGCGAATCGCCGCTGAATTGCGCACCTTCTGGATGGTCTGCGGGCTCAGGGCCAGCGGCTTGTTGTTCAGCTGATAAGGCGCTTGCACCTGGTCTGCGGCCATAAAGCCATAGAAATCCCGCTCCTTGGCCAGCGACTTGTATAGCGCTATGGGTTCCTGGCTGTTGGGTTGCGCCAGTTGCAGGCTGCGCGCCTGCCAATAACGCCAACGGTTGGTGCTACTCAGTTCAGCGGGCATTTTGCGCGTCAGCTGGTTTACTTCATCCCAACGGCCCAGGCGCAGCAGCAGGCGTGCGCGCCATTCGCTCACCGTGTTATCGCGCAGCTCGGGGTCGTACTTAGCCATGACCTGCAAGGCGCGGGCATCGAAGCGCTTGGCCAGGGTCAGGCCTATTTCGCGAGCGATGGCGACTTTTTCTTCACTGGAGAACTTCATGCGCAGGGCATAGCTGTCGAGCAGTTTGAGCGCGATTTCCGGATCCTGGCGGGCTAGGCGGCGCAGGCCTAGGCCGACCACATCGGCCATTGCCGGGTCGGTCTGGCTGAAGCGCGCAGTCTGTTTCAGCAGTTCAGGCTTCTGCGCCACTTCCAGCAGGCTTTTGCCTTGATGACCGAGGGTTGGCATGGTCTTAATCAGGTGGGTGACCAAGCCATAGTTGCGCGCCTCGGCGGCCAGTTTGGCGCGCTGCCAGCGTTTCTGCTCGGTGAGTTGACCTTCTGCGGCCCAGCGCTCGAAAAGCGGGTCGCAGGCGTTGGGCTGGGATTTGCCCACCAGCCAGAGTTTTTCGGCTGTGGCGTTTCCTTCAGCGCGCATGTCATGGGACAGCAGGTATTGGCCGTACAGGCAGTCGAGCTCGGTGAAATTCATCGCCGGATCGTAGTAGTTGATAAAGGTTTGCCATTCACCGCGCTCAGCCAGCCAGCGCAACCAGCGCAGCTTCATCCAGCTGATCTGCGGCAGGTCACCGTGCTCGGCGAGAAATTTCTCGATTTCGTCATTGCTTGCCCATTTCAGGCGGGCAGTCAGCTCGTCGTAGGCCAGGTAAGGCTCCAGCGGATAATCACGCAGGGCACTGGCATAGCGCTGGTAAGGGCCTTTGTCGCCCTTGGCCAGCGCAGCTTTGGCTTGGTCGTAGTAAAGACGTTGTTGCATCAGGGTGGTGGCCTGCGCCGCAGAGAAACTCAAGGTGGAAAGCAACAGGCAGGACAGCAGGCTGAACAGGGGACCGCGCATGACACTTCCAGGCAAATAGTGCGTAGGGATCTAGCTTAGTCTTTTGACTATGGGCGGTGAAGGCTCAATGCGTTTCAATCCGTAATTGTCGGCTTAATAGTGGTGAGTAGTCTGCTTTGACCTTTGCCGGCGCGCTAGAGCCTTTGGCGTCTGGATGTTGCATGGCGCGTAGAGAATTTACCGCACTTACGGCCGAAAATGCCTGCTCGGCCAGCACGCATCTCGGTTAGAATGCGCGCCCTGTTTTGTGGGTGCTGCGGCAGCTGCAAATGATTTTCTGGGTGTTTCGGGTGAACGCAGCTGGCGTGATGCGACGAAAGTCGACGCTTAGCCTCGGTTTACCGACGTTCACCCATCGTTTTTTGTTGAGGCGCGCCATGACCCTGCTCAAGTTCACCGATATTTCCCTGGCCTACGGCGCAATGCCGCTGTTGGACAAGGTGTCTTGGCAGATCGCCCGTGGCGAGCGGGTGTGCATTATTGGGCGCAATGGCACCGGCAAATCGAGCATGATGAAGCTGGTCAAAGGTGACCAAAAGGCTGATGACGGCGCCGTCTGGCGCGCACCAGGGTTGAAAATCGGTGAGTTGCCGCAGGAATTGCCGCTGGCAGACGATCGTACCGTGTTCGACGTGGTCGCCCAGGGTCTGGACGGGGTCGGTGAGCTGCTCGCGCAGTATCACCATCTGGCACAAAACTGTGTCACCGAAGACGACCTGAATAAATTGATGCACGTGCAGCAGGATCTTGAAGCCCGAGATGGCTGGCGTTTGCAGCAGCTCGTCGACAGCACGCTGAGCCGCTTGCAACTGCCGGCCGACAAAACCTTGGTCGAGCTGTCCGGTGGCTGGCGCCGGCGCGTGCTGCTGGCCCAGGCGCTGGTGTCCGAGCCGGATCTACTGCTGCTCGACGAGCCAACCAACCATTTGGACATCGGCGCGATTGCCTGGCTGGAAGAAGCATTGACTGACTTCCAAGGCGCGGTGCTGTTTATCACCCATGACCGCTCCTTCCTGCAGAACCTGGCTACGCGCATTCTTGAACTGGACCGAGGCGGTCTGATCGACTGGAACGGCGACTACGCCAGCTTCCTGGTGCATAAAGAAGCCACTCTGGCGGCCGAAGAAACGGCTAATGCGCTGTTCGACAAGCGTCTGGCCCAAGAAGAAGTGTGGATTCGTCAGGGTATTAAAGCCCGTCGCACCCGTAACGAAGGCCGTGTGCGCGCCCTCAAAGCCCTGCGCGTTGAACGTAGCGAGCGCCGAGAGCGTACGGGCAAAGCCAATATCCTGCTGGAGACGGCAGATAAATCCGGCAAGCAGGTGATGGTGCTGGAAAATGTCAGCTTCGCGCATCCGGGTGGGCCGTTCCTGATCAAGGACTTCTCCATGGTGCTGCAGCGCGGCGACCGTATTGGTCTGCTCGGTGCAAACGGCACCGGCAAGACCACGCTGCTCAAGCTGATGCTGGGGGGCTTGCAACCTACTAGCGGTGAAGTGAACGAAGGCACGCGCATTGATGTGGCCTACTTTGACCAATTACGTCACCAGCTCGATCTAGAAAAAACCGTGATCGACAACGTGGCCGAGGGCCGCGACTTTATCGAGATCGATGGGCAAAACCGCCATGTGCTGAGCTACCTTGGCGACTTCCTGTTCAGCCCGCAGCGTGCGCGAACTCCCGTAAAGGCGCTGTCAGGCGGTGAGCGGGCGCGTCTTTTACTCGCCAAGTTGTTCAGTAAGCCGGCTAACCTGCTGGTGTTGGACGAACCGACCAACGATCTCGACGTGGAAACCCTGGAGTTGCTTGAAGAAGTATTGTTGACCTTCCCAGGTACTGTGTTGATGGTCAGCCACGACCGGGCCTTCCTCGACAACGTGGTCACCAGCACCTTGGTGTTTGAAGGTGAAGGGCTGGTGCGTGAATACGTCGGGGGTTATCAGGATTGGCTGCGTCAAGGCGGTTCGCCGCGCTTGCTTGGTGTCGGCGAAAGCAAAGCCGGCAAGCCTGCACTCGCTTCAGCAGTTGTTCCCGCGCAGGTTGCGGTGGAGCCTGAGGCGGCAGTGGCCAGCAAGAAAAAGCTCAGTTATAAATTGCAGCGCGAGCTGGAAGCCATTCCCGCTCAGATCGAAGTGCTGGAGGCAGAAGTTGCCAGTTTGCAGGAGCAGATCGGCGCGCCGAGCTTCTATCAGCAGTCAGTGGAAAAGACGGCCGAGGTGCTGGCGCAATTGCAAGCTACCCAGAGTCAGTTAGAACAATTAGTTGAGCGCTGGGCCGAGCTGGAAGGCTAACATCAGGGTACTAAGCAGGTAGCGCGCTCAAGCAGGCTTAAGAAATATCTGGCGGAGACAGTCATGGCCATCGAGTACCGAATCACTCTCGACGATAATCATCAGTTCAGCTACGCAATTGAGTTGGATCGGGTCTATGACGCAGAAGCTGCGCAGAGCGCGCCCGCTTGGACGCGACTTGAATACCAGCAGTGCAGTAATTGCCCGCTGAGCAAGGACGACTTCAGCCACTGCCCGGCGGCTGTCGACCTGCACCGGGTGATCGAGGATTTCCAGGGTCTGCCGGCGTTCAAAAAGGTGGCGGTGTGGGTGCGCACGCCAGAGCGTGAATACAACAAGCAGGTGGGCCTAGAGGAGGGTCTGCGTGCATTGCTCGGACTGATCATGGCGACCAGCGCCTGCACGGTGCTGGGTAAGCTCAAGCCCATGGCGCAGCACCATCTACCTTTCGCCAATAGCCAGGAATTCATTCTGCGTACGGTGTCGCTGTACCTGACGCAGCAGTACTTCAACCTGCGCGATGGACATGCGGCTGACTGGGAGATGAAGGGGCTGGTGCGTATGTTCCAGCAGTTGCAGTTGGTCAATCAGGCGTTTTGGCAGCGTATTCATGCGACCTGTGAGGGCGACTCGAACCTCAAGGCGTTCCTGACCTTCTTCTCCATGTCTTCGAGCATGACGTATTCGCTGGAGACCCAGCTGCAAAAAATCCGCCCCTTGGTCATGGGCTCACGCGACCGCGGTGAATAACTCAGTTTGAGTTACTCACCCGTCACTCGCGTTATTCGGCTTTTTTCAAGCGTACAGCCAGCACGTCGCAGGGCGCGCCGTGCAGCAAGTCGTTGGCTGTCGAGCCCAATAGCAGGGCCAGGCCATGACGGCCGTGGCTGCCTACGACGATGAGGTCGCACTGTTGTTCTTCAGCGAGACGATGGATTTCCTGGCGCGGTTGGCCGTAGGCCAGGTGACGACGATCGGCGCTAAGCTCGGGGTACTTGCCGGCAAATTTGTTCAGGCTTTCGTGTGCTTGGTCGAACTGCTGTTGCTGCAGCATCGATAGGTCCATCGGTACATCACCGCCAAAGGCCATGGCCATTGGCTCGACGATATGCACCACAGAAAACTTGGCCCCGCTGCAGGCCGCCAGATTATGGGCGCGGTGCATAACCGGATCGCACTCTTCAGTAAGGTCGACGGCGACCAGAATGTGCTGGTAGGGCATGGGTTTACTCCTTACAAGGGGATCGACGGCTTTATTATGGCTGTCCTGAGCACGGATGACAGGCTTTTGCCTGCGAGATAACGATATGAGTCCCTGGGTTCTGCTTTTTTTCTTGGTGGTTCTGCTTAGCCCGCTGGCTTGGCTGGTGCCCTCGCGTTATCAGCGTGGGCAGATGGAGGTGCGCTTGCACGCACGGCGGATGGGGGTCGCGATGCAGTTATCGCCTCAGGAGTGGCCACATTGGTTGCCGCGTCAGCCGCCGGATCCCTGCCCGCAGTATCACCGTGCGCGTCGGCGCGGCCAGGTTGATAGTTGGTGCTATTGGCAGGTTGAGCCGGGGCAATGGATGAATAAATGGCGTGAGCCATGCTCTGATCAGGCATTGTTAGCCGAGTTGCAAACGCTCCCGGTGGATGCGTTTAAGGTAGAGGCGTCCGGGCAGATGCTGTCGGTGTGCTGGGGTGAGCGGGGGGCGGACGCAGCGCTGCAGAAAATTGTCGATTTTATTCAGGCCAAGGCCTGAATAAAAGAAAGCCCACTGCGAGCAATGGGCCGAAGTAAGGCCAGGCAGGCCGGTTAAACCAGTGTAGTCGCCGATCGCAGTGGCCAAAGAATAACTGCCGCGAGCCGACAGTAAAGTGAACTCAAAATCCAGCACCCTGCCGGGATTGCTCGTCCGTAATGAGAAAAGGCCCAGGTTAAAATAGTTTTTTGTGCGTTTATGCGGTGAGCCGCGCCCCACAAAGACGCTCTCTGTTTATTGGCGCGATAAAGGAATAAGCGAAAAAAATAGAGTAAATCCGGTTTTGCTACACCAGCATAGCGTTGAGTCCGACTGGTTGCTTGCTGTGCGCTTGACCACGCTTGTGTGCGTAATTCTAGTGAAATGACCGGGTATCGCTGCGGATGACCCCCTAATCGGTCCATTATTTTTGGAAAACCAGCGTAAGCCTTAGCGTATTTTCTTGTAAGCCTATTCAGTCGCTACTAGCCAATTGACAAGCAGAAGCTTTTCCTTGAAGGTGTCTGCACCCAAATCAAACGGGCGTATGAATTGAGCGTTTGTCTTCTAATACAGCGCCTTTACAGTCCGATTATCGCGTCGGTGGGTGTGCCAGGCTAATTGGGGCTACTCTGATACGGTTTCGCCGTGGAGTAGCCTGCTGGTTGGCTCCGATGTGTATTGTTCAGCTTCCATACCGTGGAGATCAGTTGATGATTTACGAAGGTAAAGCCATCACGGTTAAGGCTCTTGAGAGCGGCATCGTCGAATTGAAATTCGACCTCAAGGGTGAATCCGTCAACAAATTAAACCTTCAAACCTTGACCGAATTGCGTCAATCCATTGATGCAATTAAGGCCGATGGTTCGATCAAGGGCGTGATTGTCACCAGTGGCAAGGACGTGTTTATCGTCGGTGCCGATATCGCCGAGTTCGTCGTCAACTTCAAGTTGCCGGAAGAACAGCTGGTGGCTGGCAACATCGAAGCCAACAAGATCTTCAGTGACCTTGAAGACCTTAATGTGCCGACTGTTGCCGCGATCAATGGCATCGCCCTAGGCGGTGGTTTTGAAATATGCTTGGCTGCCGATTACCGCATCATGGTAGAAAGCGCCAAAGTCGGCCTGCCAGAAGTGAAACTGGGTCTCTATCCAGGCTTCGGCGGGACTGTTCGTCTGCCGCGCGTTATCGGTACTGATAACGCTGTTGAGTGGATTGCCGGCGGTAAAGAAAACAGCGCAGCTGACGCGTTGAAAGTCGGCGCAGTTGATGCAGTAGTTGCTGCTGACAAGCTGCACGCCGCTGCTCTGGATCTTGTCAAGCGCGCCATCTCCGGCGAACTGGATTACAAGGCCAAGCGTCAGCCGAAGCTGGAAAAGCTAAAGCTCAACGCTATTGAGCAGATGATGTGCTTCGAAACCGCTAAAGGTTTCGTTGCAGGTCAAGCTGGCCCGAACTACCCGGCTCCGGTTGAAGCGATTAAGACCATCCAGAAAGCCGCCAATATGGCGCGTGACAAGGCTCTGGAAGTTGAAGCTACCGGTTTCGTAAAGCTTGCTAAGACGCAAGTTGCTGCGAGCTTGATCGGTTTGTTCCTGAATGATCAGGAACTTAAGAAAAAAGCCAAACAGTTCGACAAAATTGCTAAAGACGTCAAGCTGGCTGCCGTACTCGGTGCAGGCATCATGGGTGGCGGTATCGCTTACCAGTCCGCGTCCAAAGGTACCCCAATCCTGATGAAGGATATCCGTGAAGAGGGTATCCAGATGGGCCTGGCCGAGGCTTCCAAGCTGCTTGTCGGTCGCGTTGACAAAGGTCGTATGACGCCGGCGAAGATGGCTGAGGCCCTCACCGCCATTCGTCCAACTATGTCCTATGGTGATTTCGGTCACGTGGATATCGTTGTCGAAGCTGTTGTTGAGAACCCTAAAGTTAAGCAGATTGTACTGGCTGAAGTGGAAGGCATGGTGCGCGAAGACGCAATCCTGGCTTCCAATACCTCGACTATTTCCATCAACTTGCTGGCTAAGGCCCTCAAGCGTCCGGAAAACTTTGTGGGTATGCACTTCTTTAACCCTGTGCATATGATGCCACTGGTTGAAGTGATTCGTGGCGAGAAGTCCAGTGATGTGGCAGTTGCTACTACTGTTGCTTACGCCAAAAAAATGGGTAAGACCCCGATAGTTGTTAACGACTGCCCAGGCTTCCTGGTCAACCGCGTGCTGTTCCCTTACTTCGGTGGTTTCGCCAAGTTGGTCAGCGCTGGCGTCGACTTTGTTCGTATCGACAAAGTCATGGAAAAATTCGGCTGGCCAATGGGCCCGGCGTACCTGATGGACGTGGTCGGCATTGACACTGGTCATCACGGTCGCGACGTAATGGCTGAAGGTTTCCCGGATCGTATGAAAGACGACCGTCGCTCGGCAGTCGATGCACTTTACGAAGCGGATCGTCTGGGTCAGAAGAACGGCAAGGGCTTCTACGCCTACGAGATGGACAAGCGCGGTAAGCAGAAGAAGGTTGCCGATCCGGTTGCTCTCGACGTGCTCAAGCCAATCATCTTTGAGCAGCGTGAAGTCACCGATGAAGACATCATCAACTGGATGATGATCCCGCTGTGCATGGAAACCGTTCGTTGCCTAGAAGATGGCATCGTGGATACCGCTGCTGAGGCCGACATGGGTCTTATCTACGGCATCGGCTTTCCGCCCTTCCGCGGTGGTGCGCTGCGTTATATCGATACCGTCGGTGTAGCTGAGTTCGTTGCCCTGGCCGACAAATATGCCGAGCTGGGCGCGCTGTACACCCCGACTGCCAAGCTTCGCGAAATGGCTGCTAACGGCCAGAAGTTTTTCGGTTAATCGCGGACAGACTAGAGCGAGAGTGAATTTATGAGCCTGAATCCTAGAGATGCAGTCATCGTCGACTTCGGTCGTACCCCGATGGGTCGTTCCAAGGGCGGTATGCATCGCAACACCCGTGCCGAGACAATGTCGGCCAACCTGATCAGCGGTCTGCTGACACGCAATACCAAGGTCGACCCGGCTGAAGTGGAAGACGTGATCTGGGGCTGCGTCAACCAGACCCTGGAGCAGGGCTGGAACATCGCGCGCATGGCGTCGCTGATGACCCAGATCCCGCACACCAGTGCTGCCCAGACGGTCAGCCGTCTGTGTGGGTCCTCCATGAGCGCCCTGCACACTGCCGTGCAGGCGATCCAGACCGGCAATGGCGATGTATTCGTCATCGGCGGTGTCGAGCACATGGGCCACGTTGGCATGATGCACGGCGTCGATCCTAACCCGCACCTGTCGCTGTATGCGGCCAAGGCGTCGGGCATGATGGGTCTGACTGCTGAAATGCTTGGCAAGATGCATGGCATTAGCCGCGAGCAGCAGGATGCATTCGGTGAGCGTTCGCACCGTCTAGCCCAGAAGGCTACCGTCGAAGGCAAGTTCAAGGATGAAATCATCCCGATGCAAGGCTACGACGAGAATGGCTTTCTGAAAGTCTTCGACTACGACGAAACTATTCGTCCGGAGACCACTCTGGCAAGCCTGGCTGCGCTGAAGCCGGCGTTTAACCCGAAAGGCGGCACCGTAACGGCGGGTACTTCCTCGCAGATCACCGACGGCGCCTCCTGCATGATCGTTATGAGCGCCCAGCGCGCTCAAGACCTTGGCATTCAGCCGATGGCAGTGGTTCGTGCCATGGCTGTTGCGGGTGTTGATCCGGCGATCATGGGTTATGGCCCGGTGCCAGCTACCCAGAAAGCTCTTAAGCGTGCTGGTCTGACCATCAATGACATCGATTTCTTCGAGCTCAACGAAGCCTTCGCTGCCCAGGCTCTGCCTGTGCTGAAGGATATGAAGGTGCTCGACAAGATGGAAGAGAAGGTTAACCTGCACGGCGGCGCGATTGCGCTTGGTCACCCATTCGGTTGTTCCGGTGCGCGTATCTCCGGTACTCTGTTGAACGTGATGAAGCAGAATGGTGGCACGTTTGGTGTGTCGACCATGTGTATCGGTCTAGGTCAGGGCATCACCACCGTCTTCGAGCGTCTGTAAGTTTTACAGCGTGCAATAGGTGGAAAAAACCGGGGCCAAGCGCCCCGGTTTTTTGTTTTTGGCCCGCCACTTTAGCGATCACGCTTTAGACCGTCGCTACGCGACGTGAAAAATTTCTCCTAGAAATTTTTGGTCAGTAGAAAATCTTCAAGGAATTTATCCATGCAGTTACAGCCCGGCCTCTATCGTCATTACAAAGGCCCTGAGTACCGTGTGTTTGGTGTGGCCAAGCACTCCGAAACGGAGCAGCAGATGGTGGTGTATCAGGCGCTGTACGGCGAGTTCGGCCTTTGGGTGCGACCGCTGAGCATGTTTTGTGAAAGCGTTGATGTGGACGGTGAAACGGTTCCGCGCTTTGCTTTGGTTCAGGCCGAAACTGCACTATTCATCCAGCCTTGAGCTGATAACGGGTTATTGCTGCGCTTGACCTCGGCCGGACCACCACTATATATAGCGGTGCCGTGCTAGCAGGCAGTAAAGCGCCTCCCGTATCTTTTTACCGAAATTCAGGAATTTTCCAACCCATGGGTAAATCGCTGGTCATCGTGGAATCCCCGGCTAAGGCCAAGACCATCAACAAGTACTTGGGTAACGAGTACGTGGTGAAGTCGAGCATCGGCCACATCCGCGACCTACCCACTAGTGGCTCGGCGAGTTCCGCTAAAGAGCCGGTCAAGCGGGCCAAAGCCGCAGCAGGTGAAGTGCCGGCCCTAACGCCTAAGGAGAAAGCCAAGCGCCAGCTCTTTGCGCGCATGGGTGTTGATCCTGAAAACGGCTGGAAAGCCAAGTACGAGATCCTCCCTGGCAAAGAGAAGGTAGTCGAAGAATTGCGCCGTTTGGCCAAGGATGCTGACGTCATCTACCTCGCAACCGACTTGGACCGCGAGGGGGAAGCCATTGCCTGGCACCTGCGCGAATCCATTGGCGGTGACGACAGCCGCTACAAGCGTGTGGTGTTCAACGAAATTACCAAGAAGGCGATTCAGGAAGCATTTTCTAAGCCTGGCGAGCTGGATATCAACCGGGTTAATGCTCAACAAGCGCGGCGCTTTCTCGACCGCGTAGTGGGTTATATGGTTTCGCCACTGCTGTGGGCCAAGATCGCCCGTGGCTTGTCTGCCGGTCGTGTGCAGTCGGTCGCAGTGAAACTGGTAGTCGAGCGTGAGAAAGAGATTCGCGCCTTTGTCCCTGAAGAATACTGGGAAGTACACGCTGATCTGGGTATCGCCAAAGGTGCCAATGTGCGCTTTGAAGTGGCGCGTGAGAACGGCGCCGTCTTCAAACCGCTGAATGAAGCGCAGGCCATGTCAGCCTTGGCTACGCTGAAAGCGTCCAGCTACAGCATCAGCAAGCGTGAAGACAAGCCGACCAGTAGCAAGCCTTCTGCCCCTTTTATTACCTCCACCTTGCAGCAGGCCGCGAGTAACCGCCTGGGATTCGGGGTGAAGAAGACCATGATGATGGCCCAGCGTCTCTATGAGGCGGGTTACATCACTTATATGCGTACCGACTCGACCAACCTCTCTGCTGATGCCGTGAGTATGGTGCGTGATTTTATTGAGGGCGAGTTCGGCAAGAAGTACCTGCCCGCCAACCCTATTGCCTACAGCAGCAAGGAAGGGGCTCAGGAAGCGCACGAAGCGATTCGTCCCTCTGACGTCAACCTCAAGCCGACTCAGCTGTCCGGCATGGAGCGTGATGCCGAGCGTCTGTACGAGCTCATCTGGCGCCAATTCGTGGCGTGCCAGATGCCGCCGGCTGAATACCTGTCAACCACAGTGACCGTCACGGCCGCGCAGTTTGAACTGCGTGCCAAGGGCCGCATCCTCAAGTTCGACGGTTATACCCGTGCATTACCGCAAATAAGCAAGCCGGGCGATGACGATGTACTGCCGGAAATGAATAAGGGCGAAGTGCTCAAGCTGGTCAAACTTGACCCCAGCCAGCACTTTACTAAGCCGCCAGCACGTTATTCGGAAGCCAGCCTGGTCAAGGAGATGGAGAAGCGTGGTATTGGTCGTCCGTCGACCTATGCGGCGATTATCGGCACCATTCAGGATCGAGGCTACGTAGCGCAGCACAACCGGCGTTTCTACTCCGAGAAAATGGGTGACATCGTTACCGAGCGGTTATCCGAAAGCTTCGCCAATCTTATGGACTACGGCTTTACTGCTGGCATGGAAGAACACTTGGACGATGTGGCCCACGGAGAGCGTGAGTGGAAAAATGTGCTCGACGAGTTCTACGGTGACTTCAAGAAGAAGCTTGAGGTAGCAGGCGACAGCGATGGCGGCATGCGCGCTAATACACCGACGCTGACTGATATTGCCTGCCGTGATTGCGGCCGGCCGATGACTATTCGTACTGCATCGACCGGCGTATTCCTCGGCTGTTCTGGCTATGCACTGCCCCCGAAAGAGCGCTGCAAGGCCACTGTCAATCTAGTGCCAGGCGATGAAATCGCCGCTGACGATGAGGGTGAGTCTGAGTCTCGTGTGTTGCTCGGCAAACACCGTTGCCCGATCTGTTCGACTGCCATGGATGCCTATCTGCTCGATGAAACCCGCAAGCTACACATCTGCGGTAATAACCCAGATTGCGTGGGCTACGAGATTGAGCAGGGTCAGTACCGCATCAAGGGCTATGAAGGTCCTAGCCTTGAGTGCGACAAGTGCGGTAACCAGATGCAGCTCAAGACCGGCCGTTTCGGTAAATTCTTCGGTTGCACCAATAGCGAATGCAAGAACACCCGCAAACTGCTGAAAAGCGGTGAAGCGGCTCCGCCTAAGATGGATCCGGTGAAAATGCCGGAGCTCAAGTGCGAGAAGGTTAATGACACCTATATCTTGCGTGACGGTGCTTCAGGTTTGTTCTTGGCCGCGAGCCAGTTCCCGAAGAATCGTGAAACGCGTGCTCCGCTAGTGATGGAAATAGTCCCTCATCGTGATGAGATCGATCCCAAGTATCACTTCCTTTGTGATGCCCCGAAGAAAGATCCGCAAGGCCGCGCTGCGGTGATTCGCTATAGCCGTAAGACCAAAGAGCAGTACGTTCAGACCGAAGTCGACGGTAAGCCGACTGGTTGGCGTGCGTTTTACGATGGCGGAAAGTGGAAGATCGAAGACAAGAGTTGATCTAGCTGGATACTCGCCAGCTGCTCGCGAGCGAGCCTATGCTTATCTCAGCTGTAAAGGAGGGTGTCGCCATGGCCAGTGAACTTTATACCCGTACTAATCAGAAAATTTTCTATGCAGGCCTTGCGCTGGAGTCCTGGCGCAAAGCCGAGCAAGGTCAGAGCATTAATGCTCTAGCCTTGATCCAGGCCGAGCGTGAGGCTGGTCTTTTTCATCTATACGGAGCCCTGTTGGGACTCTGCCATGAAATTGCGGGTTACTACCGTTTGCCTGACAGTTCAGCACCGCGTGCCGAGAGCTTTCTCAATCAAGCTATTCTGGACGCTGCACCAAGCCAGGAGTTGGGTGAGTTGATTGAGTTGGCTCACTCAGCCGAGAGCTGGTTGACGCAGTTGCTAACGTCCTATGCGGAGCTATTTCAGCCTCCGCAGGCCCCTAGAAAAGCCAAAGTCGACCCGACGACACCACTGATTACTGCGATTAGCCTAGATGAAGAGATTGAGCCTTTATCGCATCAGGAGCTGGAGTCTTGGCGCCAGCAGTTGAAGTCTCTTGCGCAGCGTTTTCGCGAAACCCTGAGCGAGTGGTAGTCCGTTGATCGGTCCGGTGGATTAGTCTGGCCTAGGACTGGCTGTTACACTATGCGCCTAATATGGAGAGCTGAAACAATGCCTACATCCTTCTTGGAAATTGTCGAGTTGCCCGATGGGCGTATAGCCTTGCGTCGTGCAGAGGATGAAGCGCCGCTGGTAGTGCTGGATTTCTCCGGCGATGCTAAAGCATTCCTGCAGGGCCAGCATGTCGAGGTAGCTAAGGCCATGCTCAATGTCGGGTTGCAGATGGCGGGGCGCTTGGCTGAAAATAACTTTCAGCATGAGGAGGGGCCGCGGGTGCTGCATTGATGGCAGAATACTCCGGCTTTGGACTCGGGCATTAAACTAGGTTGTGCTGCTCGCGTTTGTTGATTCTTGCATCAGATTCTACTGGCTGACCCGCACATTCCTTGTGCACTCACTTCGGCCAATTATCCCAGACTGACATTCAGGCTTTGCGCCTTGCCTTGTCGTGCAGCTTGTTCAAGCATCTGGCGCGCCTGGCGCTCAAGCGGGTGCAGCCAGCTTACAACGGTGTGACTGCGGCCCAGCTTTAGGGCCTGTTGTGCCAGCTCTAGCGCGCTTTGTTCGCCACGCGGGTGGAGCAGCAGGATGCGTTCGCGGTTGAGGCCGGCTTCGCGTAGCCAGGCCTGGGTAAGACTGGACGGTGGGGCGATCAGGGTTAGCCAGCGTTCCTCGTGATTTTCACTGAGTTCACGCAGTATCGGTGCTAGAAGGTTCAGGCAATGCCCGGCTGCACCACGCAGTGACAGTTCACTAAAAGCCCCAGTCTGATTATCCTGCCAGGGCAGTTCGCTGCTATCGGCAAGCAGTGGTGGCACTGTCGAGGCCAAAAACGCATCGAACAGCGGCAGTTGTGTACGATTTAGTGATTGTGGGAACTGCATAGATCCTCCACCAGCAGGTGCTTAACAGCTGCCTGCATTGTCGATACTGCGTTATAAAGGCCCACCCGCATGTTGGATCTGCTTCTAGCGGCGGATAACGCCGACACTCAAGCCTTCAATAATTAGATCCTGTTCTTCCAGGTTCACTTCGATAGGCGCAAATTCAGGGTTTTCGGCAATCAACCAAACCGTGTTGCCTTCGCGCTTGTAACGTTTGACGGTGACTTCATCATCGATACGCGCCACCACCACTTGACCGTTTCGGGCCTCGCGGGTGGTGTGTACGGCTAGCAAATCGCCATCGAAGATGCCGATGTCTTTCATGCTCATGCCGCTTACCCGCAAGAGATAGTCGGCCTTGGGATGGAAGAACTCCGGGTCGATCCGACACGATTCCTCAATATGTTGCTGCGCCAGGATCGGCGCGCCTGCGGCGACGCGACCGATCACCGGCAAGCCTTGCTCTTCATCGGCATTGGGTTCGAAGCCTGGAATGCGAATGCCGCGAGAGGCTCCTGGAGTCATTTCGATTGCGCCTTTTCGGGCTAAGGCCTTTAGGTGCTCTTCGGCGGCGTTGGGTGATTTGAAGCCCAGTGCCAAAGCAATTTCCGCCCGCGTAGGCGGGTAGCCATTGTCTTCAAGGCACTGCTTGATGAAGGCGAGAATTTCAGCTTGGCGTGGCGTCAGTTTTAGCATGGTCGGCTCTGTTTTTTTGTACAGTGACTGGGATTATATACAGTGATCTTGGATTAGCAATCCTTGTGTTCTGATCCCTACTCAAGTCACCTCGGTATGACCTAACGCATTGCACTGTTACTCAGGCTGCCTAAATGTCATCTATTCTGGATTAGAGTCCTGTGCGGCCAGTTCAAACTAACTAACCGTAAAGGTCACTCGTGTTTTTGACGGGTGCGGATGACAACCTAGGCATAAGATGGCTTGCCCGGCTTGACAAGGCGGGCGGCTAAAACGTATGTTTAAAACAAGTGTTTGTTCAGATGAAAAGAGTTATGGCCCAGTCGGAAACCGTTGAACGCATTCTCGATGCAGCAGAGCAGCTTTTTGCGGAGAAGGGTTTCGCTGAAACTTCTTTACGTTTGATCACCAGCAAGGCTGGCGTCAACTTGGCTGCGGTGAACTATCATTTCGGTTCAAAGAAAGCCCTGATTCAGGCGGTATTTTCGCGCTTTCTTGGGCCTTTTTGCGTAAGTTTGGAGCGTGAGCTGGACCGTCGTCAGGCCAAGCCTGAAAACAAGGCCAGTCTGGAAGAGCTGCTCGTATTGTTGGTTGAGCAGGCGCTTGCAGTAAAACAGCGTAGCGGCAACGACCTTTCTATATTTATGCGTTTGCTCGGTTTGGCTTTCAGTCAAAGTCAGGGCCACCTGCGAAAGTATCTGGAAGAGGTCTACGGAAAGGTTTTTCGCCGTTACATGCAATTGGTGCATGAAGCCGCTCCCCGTATTCCACCGTTGGAGCTGTTCTGGCGTGTGCATTTCATGTTGGGCGCCGCTGCATTCAGCATGTCCGGAATCAAGGCATTAAGGGCAATGTCGGAAACTGATTTCGGGGTCAATACCTCAATTGAGCAGGTTATGCGCCTGATGGTGCCGTTTTTGGCTGCTGGTATGCGTTCGGAAACTGGTTTGACTGACACAGCCCTTGCCAGTGCCCAGCTTAAACCGCGCACCAAGACGCCAGCCATTCCCAGTAAAGTTTGACCTGGGCGGGTGGGCTTGGTGGATGCTATCCGCTAAGCTTGTCGCCCATGGTTGCT
>JAGGNC010000253.1 GCA_017886405.1 Pseudomonas sp.
TGCGACTGGGTTGGAGAAAAGTGGATGACCATCGATAGTTACAACCTGGAACGCTTTATCGACGATCTGCGGCACATCGTCGCGACCGCCGCCGATGAAGCCAGCTTGCTGGCGCAAGTCGCACCGCTGGCCAAGCGGGTCGTCGCCGAACGCGGTTGGTTGCGGGCGGACATGTACAGCGCCGATCCAGCCCTGGGCTTTGGTACCAGTCTGCTCCACGTCGAGGCCGATCAGTCGCTGTTCGTGGTGGTCGACAGCTGGCTGCCCGGACGCGGCGTGCCGCCCCATGACCACGACACCTGGGCGGTGGTGGTGGGCGTCGAGGGCAGTGAACGCAATATTTTCTGGCAACGCCTGGACGGTGCCACGCGCCCCGGTTATGCCGAACTGCAGCGCCTTGACGAGCAGTGCATTGCACCGGGGCAGGTGCTGGCGATGCCCAGCGGCAGCATTCATAGCGTGATCAATGAAACTTCGCACACCAGCCTGTCGTTCCATGTCTATGGCCGACACCTGAACCATACCGCGCGCCGCCAGTTCGACCCGGAGCGCAACCTCGAGCTGCCGTTCATCATCGATGCTCGTTGAGTCAGGTTGGGGCCGCCGAGCCCAGGGCGGTGCTTTTGCGCTGGAGCTGGCTGGTGAGTCAGGTCAGAATATCCTCCCTACGCGTGCCACAAGTCTGTCAGCCGGTGCGCCTCGCCACGCTGTCGACACAGGTTCCGCATGACTCAATCGCCGAAAGATCCGCTGCATGGTGTCACCCTGGAAGCAATCCTCACCGAGCTGGTGGCGAAACTGGGTTGGGATGGCCTGGCAGCGCGCATCGATATCCGCTGTTTCAAGAGCGATCCGAGCATCAAGTCCAGCCTGACCTTCCTGCGCAAAACCCCCTGGGCGCGGGAGAAGGTTGAGGCCTTGTATATCCGCTCGCTGGAAGGCTGAGAGGCTCTTTGAACCACTGGTCGATAATCTGGCACCCTTGTTGCAATACCCTTGCAAGCGCCGCGAAGCGTCAAAAAAACCGCGGCAAGTGGAGGTAATGATGAGCCAGGGTGTTGAATTCAATCGATTGATGCTGGAGATGCGCTCTATGCAGGCCGACGCCATGGTGCGTCAGAAGCCTGTCACCAGCACGCCTGAGCCCGGCGCGCCGAGCTTTTCCGATATGCTCGGGCAGGCAGTGGGCAAGGTCAGCGAAACCCAGCAAGCTGCCAGTAAGCTGGCTACCGCCTTTGAGATGGGCACCGGTGGGGTCGACTTGACGGATGTGATGATCGCCTCGCAGAAATCCAGTGTTTCAATGCAGGCTATGACCCAGGTGCGCAACAAACTGGTTCAGGCTTATCAAGACATTATGCAGATGCCGGTTTAAGGTAGGGTTGAATCATGGCTGAAGCTGTCGCTAGAAATGTACCTGCTACCACCGGTGGTGGTGAGCCGAGTAAGCCGCTGTTTGGCCTTACCTTTCTGGAAAACCTCTCCGATATGTCGATGTTGCGGCAGATCGGTTTGCTGGTTGGTCTGGCCGCCAGTGTCGCTATCGGTTTTGCCGTGGTGCGATGGTCGCAGCAGCCAGATTATCGCCCGCTTTACGGCAGCCTCGATGGTATGGACGCGTCTCAGGTGATGGAGACGTTGTCCGCTGCCGATATCAAATACACCGTAGAACCCAATTCCGGCGCGCTGCTGGTCCAGGCCGATGACCTAGCACGGGCGCGTATGCGCCTGGCCGCTGCCGGTGTTACGCCGCGCGACAACAGCGTTGGCTTTGAGATTCTTGACCAAGAGCAAGGCTTGGGTACCAGCCAATTTATGGAAGCTACCCGCTATCGGCGCGGCCTAGAAGGCGAGCTGGCACGCACGGTATCTAGCCTCAATAACGTCAAGGCGGCGCGCGTGCACTTGGCGATCCCCAAAAGTTCGGTATTCGTGCGTGATGAACGCAAGCCCAGCGCCTCGGTGCTGGTTGAGCTGTATTCCGGGCGTGGCCTGGAGCCGAGCCAGGTGATGGCGATCGTCAACCTGGTCGCTAGCAGCGTGCCGGAAATGAATAAGGCTCAGGTCACCGTGGTCGACCAGAAGGGCAATTTGCTTTCGGATATTCAGGAAATGTCCGAATTGACCATGGCGGGCAAACAGTTTGACTACAGCCGCCGCATGGAAAGCCTGTTTACCCAGCGCGTGCAAAACATCCTGCAACCCGTGCTGGGCTCGGGTCGCTACAAAGCCGAAGTCTCGGCGGATGTGGATTTCAGTGCGGTGGAGTCCACCTCGGAAATGTTTAACCCGGACCAACCGGCGCTGCGCAGTGAACAACAAGTCAACGAGCAACGCACCAGCAGTCTGGCACCACAAGGCGTACCGGGTGCCCTGAGCAATCAACCGCCAGGTGCAGCGGCGGCACCGCAGCAGGCCGGAGCGGGTGCTGCAGCTGTGCCGGGACCAATTGCGGCTGGGCAGCCGCTGCTTGATGCTAACGGGGCGCAGGTCATAGATCCGGTAACTGGACAGGCGATGCTTGCGCCTTATCCTGCGGATAAACGTGAGCAGTCCACCCGTAACTTCGAGCTGGATCGTTCGATCAGCTATACCAAGCAGCAGCAGGGGCGCCTGCGCCGTTTATCGGTGGCCGTGGTGGTGGATGATCAGGTCAAAGTCGATGCGGCCAGCGGTGAAACCACCCGCGTACCGTGGAGCAGTGATGACCTGGCACGGTTTACCCGTTTGGTGCAGGACTCGGTGGGCTTCGATGCCAGCCGTGGTGACAGCGTCAGCGTCATCAATACACCGTTCTCAGCCGAACTAGGCGAAGATCTGGTTGCATTGCCTTGGTATCAGAATGAGCTGTTCCTGCTTGGCATGAGTGGGCTCAAGCAACTGGTGCCGGCATTATTGATCTTTATCCTGGTCTGGTTCGTGTTGCGCCCAGTGATGAAAAATATTACCAACGGCGGCAAAGACCGGGGTGATGGTCGTGGTAGTGATGTCGAACTCGGTGAAATGGGCGCGCTCGGCGGTGATTTGGCCGAAGACCGGGTCAGCCTCGGCGGCCCTCAAAGCATCCTCCTGCCTAGCCCAAGTGAAGGGTATGATGCGCAACTTAACGCCATTAAGAGCCTGGTCGCTGAAGACCCGGGCCGCGTAGCCCAAGTTGTGAAAGAGTGGATTAACGCCGATGAGTGATAATCGAACCGCGACTAAATTGAACAAGGTCGAAAAGGCTGCGATTTTGCTGCTGTCGCTGGGTGAAACCGATGCTGCTCAAGTGCTGCGTCACTTAGGGCCCAAGGAAGTGCAGCGCGTTGGTGTAGCGATGGCTGGCATGCGCAACATCCAGCGCGAGCAGGTCGAGCAGGTGATGGGCGAGTTTGTTGACACCGTAGGTGATCAGACCAGTCTGGGCGTGGGTGCGGACGGCTATATCCGTAAGATGCTGAACCAGGCGCTGGGTGAGGATAAAGCCGGTAATCTGATTGACCGCATCCTCCTCGGCGGCAGTACCAGTGGTCTGGACAGCCTGAAGTGGATGGAGCCGCGTGCTGTGGCGGACGTAATCCGTTATGAGCATCCGCAAATTCAAGCGATCGTGGTGGCCTACCTCGATCCTGATCAAGCCGGTGAAGTGCTAGGCCATTTCGACCATAAGGTGCGTTTGGACATCGTCCTGCGCGTGTCGTCGTTGAACACTGTGCAGCCGGCCGCACTCAAGGAGCTCAACACGATTCTTGAGAAGCAGTTCTCCGGCAGTTCCAGCACTACACGTGCTGCGCTTGGCGGGGTCAAGCGGGCCGCTGACATCATGAACTTCCTCGACAGCTCGGTTGAAGGGCAGTTGATGGACTCCATTCGCGAAGTCGACGAGGACCTGTCCAGCAAGATCGAAGACCTGATGTTCGTCTTCGACAACCTGGCCGATGTTGATGATCGTGGTATTCAGGCATTAATGCGTGAGGTGTCCTCTGATGTGCTGGTGTTGGCGCTCAAGGGAGCTGACGAAGCCATCAAGGAAAAAATCTTCAAGAATATGTCTAAGCGAGCGGCCGAGTTGCTGCGAGACGATCTTGAAGGCAAAGGGCCGGTTCGCGTGAGCGACGTCGAGGGCGCACAGAAGGAAATTCTTACCATCGCCAGGCGTATGGCCGAGGCCGGGGACATTGTCCTAGGCGGCAAGGGTGGCGAGGAAATGGTCTAACGCATGTCCAGTGATGGTTTAACGCATGTCCAGTAAAGAGCCGCCCAGCGAACTGATTCGCGCCAAAGACCTTAAGGGCGTTGACCTTTGGGCGCTGCCCAGCTTCGACCCGGAAATAGAACATCCAGAGCCCACCGCAGAAGTAGAATCATCTGACAGTTCAGCTGACGCCAATGGGCATGCACAGGCTGATAGCGAAGAAGTGGCGCTGGAAGACGTCAAGCCCTTGACGCTGGATGAGTTGGAGGCGATCCGCCAGG
>JAGGNC010000292.1 GCA_017886405.1 Pseudomonas sp.
ATTCCCAGCGGCGTGGAAAAAGTGCTCAACGATGAAGTGCTCAACGAGGTCGAGCGCATGCCGGCTGGCAGCTACTTTATCGTCATGACCCACAACCATCAGCTCGATCTGGAGCTGACTGCAGAAATCCTCAAACGCAATGATTTTGCCTACTACGGGCTGATCGGCTCGAAGAGCAAACGCGCCAAATTTGAACACCGCCTGCGTGATCGCGGCTTCAATCCAGCAGTGGTAGCACGCATGCGCTGCCCAATGGGCCTGTCCGAGGTTAAAGGCAAGTTGCCAATTGAAATCGCCGTGTCCATCGCTGGCGAAGTGATCGCCACCTACAACGCCGCCTTTGGCCAACAGGTGAGAAAAGGCGAGACGTCCGTCGCCAAGCTGCTGCCCGCCTCACGCCGCGCCCAGCCGTAAGTTGGCACGGAAAGCGACGCCCAACAACGCAGAAGATTGAGCGTGGCCATTTTTGTAGGAGCGGTCTTGACCGCGATCAGAGCCAATCGCGGCCAAGACCACGCCTACCTAGTCCTATTCAACGATTGATAGAGAAAGCCATGAGCACCACGACCCTCGCCTACCGCGCCGCCATCCTGCACAGCCTCGCCGACCCAGCCGTGGTAGGCGTCGAGCAGTCCTACGAATACTTTGAGGACGGCCTGCTGGTCATCGACGGCGGCCAGATCGTCCAGGTCGGCAATGCCGCCGACCTGCTGCCCACGCTCAAGGGTGTGGACATCACCGAATACCGCGATGCGCTGATCACGCCCGGCTTTATCGACACCCACACCCACTACCCGCAAACCGGGATGATCGCCTCTTATGGCGAGCAACTGCTGGATTGGCTGAACACCTACACCTTCCCCACCGAACAGCAATTCGCTGACAAGGCCCATGCTGCAAATGTGGCTGGCATCTTCCTCAAGGAACTGCTGCGCAACGGCACCACCACCGCCCTGGTATTCGGCAGCGTACACAAACAATCGGTGAACGCCTTCTTCGAAGCCGCCGAAGCGCTCAACCTGCGCATGATCGCTGGCAAGGTGCTGATGGACCGCAACGCTCCGGACTACCTGACCGATACCCCAGAATCGGGCTATGCCGACAGCAAGGAACTGATCGAGCGCTGGCATGGTAAAGGCCGCCTGCATTACGCGGTCACTCCACGTTTCGCCCCGACCAGCAGCCCAGAACAACTGGCCCTGGCCGGCAAGCTTTTCCAGGAATATCCCGACCTGTATATGCACACCCACCTGTCCGAAAACCGCCAGGAGATCGAATGGGTCAAGGCGCTGTTCCCCGAGCGCAAGGGCTATCTGGATGTGTACGACCACTACCAGCTGATTGGTGCGCGCGCGGTGTTCGCCCACGGCGTGCACCTGTGCGACGCGGAATGCCAACGCCTGGCCGCAACCGGCTCGGCCGTGGCGTTCTGCCCAACCTCCAACCTGTTCCTCGGCAGCGGTTTGTTCGATCTGAATAAGCTCGAAGAACACGGCGTGCGTGTCGGTCTGGGCACCGATGTCGGGGCTGGCACCAGCTTTAGCCAGCTGCAATCGCTGAACGAGGCCTACAAGGTCATGCAGCTGCAGGGCAAGAAGCTTGACCCGTTCAAGTCGCTGTACCTGGCCACCCTGGGCGGCGCCAATGCACTGTACCTGGACGATAAGCTCGGCAACTTCCTGCCTGGCAAAGACGCCGACTTCGTGGTGCTCGACTACACCGCCACGCCGCTAATCAGCTACCGCATGCAGCAGGCCACCACACTCGCCGAGAAGCTGTTCGCCCTGACCATGCTCGGCGACGACCGCGCGATCAAGGAAACCTTCGCCGCCGGCGTGTCAGTGCATCGCCGCGATTAATCGATAACCCGTGCCGAGAGCTGCAAATTTCAGCCACTAGAAAACTATGGACCCGCTAACTGTTGCATGAGGCGGCCCACCGCCCGTCCATTCGCAGGCTGGAACAAAAGCCGCACTGGCGTATCAAAGATCAATGACCCCTAATCATGCCCATCAAGCAACCCAGGGAACCCGCGAAATGGATGATGAACAGTTACTGCTCAAGCGGCTGCGGCAGGGCGACAAGGAGGCACTGGAAAGCGTTATCAAACTGCATCACGCCTTTCTGGTAGCCATGGCAACCCCACTGGTCGGCCATGAACTGGCCGATGATGTCGCCCAGGAAACCTGGATCAAGGCATTTGCCGCGATCAAGAAGTTTGAAGGTCGATCAAAGCTGCGCACCTGGCTGGCGCGCATCGCCATCAATGAGGCCCACGCCATACGCCGCAAGACCGGCCGTGAGGTGTCGCACGATGGTTGGGGCAGTGATCACGGCTCACCCATCAGTAGTCGCTTTAATGAGCAAGGTGCCTGGAACGCCCCGCCGACAAAGTGGCATCACGACACCCCTGACGAGTTGCTGACCGAAGCCGAATTGCACGAGTGCATTTCCAAGCACATGCATATGCTCCCCGATGACCAAAAGAGCGTGGTGATGATGCGCGAACTGGGCGGCCTGGATTACAACGAAATCGCCCGCGCCCTCAACCTCGCCGAAGGCAATATCCGGGTACTGCTGCACCGTGGCCGGCAACGCATACACACCATGCTTAACCATTTCGAGGAGGTGGGAACATGCTGACCTGCCGCGAAATGTCAGAGCTGAGCTCCGTCATCATGGAAAGTCACCTGAGCCTGAGCAACCGCTGGGCGGTATTTATGCACCTGCGCATGTGCTCGCACTGCACGCTTTACCTCAAGCAACTCAAACTCACCGCGCAAGTGCTGCAGAAGCTACCAATGGACAAGCAACCGGTCGACGGCGCGGCGATCATCAAGCAGCTGAACTTGTCAGAGGACTGAGCCTGCCCTTGTAACAAAACAGCATATGGCCACTCATAAAGGTACAGCGCCTTTTTGGAGCTGCCTTTTATGCAGAGGGCGCATGAGCAGTTACCACGACGACGAGTCCCCACCCTCACTGGTTCTGTTGTGCAAGCGCCTAGCATTGGGGCACTCCAAGCAACGTCTGGCTTCTCAGGGTCTCCCTCGCTCTATTGAGCACGATTAGCGCCCCGGACGCTGCGCCTTGCTCACCAGCCTGGAGCGTCTTCGATTGCATCACCATGTCAGCCAGTAAACCCATCAGCATCAGCATTCACTGCTGGCAGGAAAATGCCGCCCTTGAGGCCTATATCACTCGTCTCACCCTCTCAATGGAAAAGGCTAACAGGAGCACACAACATGACCGAAATCACGGCACTGGTACTGGCCGGCGGCGGCAGTTTGGGCGCCGTGCAGGTGGGCATGCTGAAGGCGCTGGCACAAAGCGAGGTAGGCATTGACCTGGTCATCGGCGCTTCGGTGGGTGCGATCAACGCTGCCCACTTTGCCAACCATCCGGATATGGCGGGCGTGAACGAGCTGGCCACTATCTGGTGCGGCCTGAGCCGCCGAGACATCTTCCCCTTGAGCTTATTCGGTGCCGGGCTTGCCTTATTTAAGGGACGCGGACACCTGCTGGCCAACGAAGGATTGCAGCAGATTATCGGCCGCTTTCTGCCTACGGCGCGCATTGAGGACAGCACGCTGGGATTGCATATCATGACCACAGACATGCTCAACGGGGCCGAAGTGCTGCTCTCGCGAGGCGATTTGCTTGAGGCCCTGCTGGCCAGCGCCGCGATCCCGCTGGTCTACCCCCCGGTCGAGATCAACGGGCGACTGCTGATAGATGGTGGGGTCGCGAGCAACACGCCAATAGCCAGCGCCGTAACACTCGGCGCAACACGCATCCTGGTGCTGCCCACAGGCTTTGCTTGTGCCTGCACACTGCCCCCCCAAAGCTTGGTCGCGCGCGCCCTGCACACCCTAAACCTGATGAGCATGCGCCAGCTGGTTCGCGACATCGCACTGCATCAAGCGCATGCACGGATTTATGTGGCAGCACCGCTCTGCCCATTGGGCGTCTCGGTCTTTGACTTCAGCCAGACCCATAGCCTGATCGAACGAGCACAGCAGCAAACCCAGGCTTGGCTTGACCAGGGCGGCCTGCAACGGGCAGGTATTGCCGAGGCGCTGCTGGCCCACTCCCACCCCGAGATGTCCGCTATTGAGAGCCCACTTGAACGCACTGATTGAGATACACCTGAGGGTATGGCATTCCTTTCGCCGTCTGCCCCTTTGGGTACAACTGTGGATGGCTGCCGTGCTGCTGCCAGTGAATCTGGCCAGCCTGGCGCTGCTGCACTACTCCAGCGCTCAATGGATCGCGGTGAGCGCTGTGATGGTGGTGGCCTGCAATATGCTGCTGATCTACAAATACGGGGGCTTCAACCGGCTACTGGCGATTCCCCATCTACTGATTTGGGGGCCCCTGCAAATCATGCTGGTGATGCACCTCGCCGGCCAAGCGCCAGAAAGTGTTTACACAAGGTCGCATCGAACTGGCTGC
>JAGGNC010000123.1 GCA_017886405.1 Pseudomonas sp.
CACCCAAGGTCATCACCAAGCCACGATCGTTCTGGGTGGTGGCCAGGCTGATCATCTGCTCCTCAAGCCAGTTGCTCTGATCTTGGATGCTGAGCAACTTGGCTTCGCGCAACACCAGCTGCAGACGCTGACGTTCCAGCTCCAGTTTGACCGCTCGTTCCTGATTTAGATTAAGGGTGCTCTTCTGAAGAGCGATGGCACTGTACTGCTGACTAAGATAGGCATAGTGGATCACGTCATCGGAACTGCCCCAGTAGCTCGACAGGCGATCAGCCTTGGCCAGCGACTCACCAGCGCGAATCAGGTCCTTGGGCGCGCTGCGCAGTACATCGGTATCTTCCTTGACCTGCTGAAAGGCTGAGTCCGCGCCCTGCAAAGCCTGATCACTTGAGGAGTGCGATGAGGCGCAGCCCGTTAACAACACGGCAGCAGAAATGGCCCAGAGGCTTAGTTGAGAGTACTTCATTGCAAGCCCCCCAACTGTTTACGCAAGCGATTGATGGCGTTACTCAGCCCTGCCAGCTGCAGCTGGCTCTTCTCGGTCAGATGCTCAGCCTCGGCCAGACGCGCATCCAGTTCAGCCTGCTCGGCATAGTCGCGCGCTTGTTTGTAGTCTTCGTCCTGCATGGCGGCTTGCGCCCACACGAGTTTTTCCTCGGCCAGACGCAGGGAAGCCGATTGCTCTGCTGAAACGCCCAGCGCCTTGGCTTGGCTGAGCGCCTGTTCAGTTAATCGCAGTTGCTCAATAGGCGCGGGGGCGGAGGCACAGGCGCTAAGCATGAGCGGCAGCAATGCCGCACAGATACGTCGATAAATCACACTATTTCCCTACTGTTCAACATCACTGGCGGGTGTGAGCTGTTGATCTTTCCAGCGCTGCAGATTGCGCTGTATCAAAGCCTCCGGCAGACCACTGGCGAGAGCCTCAGTCATTTTCTTCGCCAGCATGCCACGCAGCCACGCATCGTTGCAGGCAGAGTTGTGTGACAGCGTCAGGTACAACCCCTCACTGGAAATAGGCGGGTCAAGCACCAGCAGATCATCCTGCATGCCCAGGCTATCGGCCAACGCCTGCCCAGGATAACGCTCGTACAAGACATAATCAGTGCGGCCCAGCAAGAGTTTGCGGAAGGCCTGAGTCAGGCTGGAAACACCTTCTATAGTCAAGTTGCTCTTGGCATAGGCATCAAACTGCTGACCAAAACTGTTGTTGACCAAGGTATCGCCAGTGCGATTGCGCAGGTCTTCCCAACCGGCATAAGGGAACTCTGCACCACGGTGCACCCACACCACATTGGACGTGAAGTAGAACGCCGGATGCACATAATCCATAACCTCCAGGCGCGACATCGTGAGGAATGCACCCGCAATCAGATCGATGCGCCCGGCTTTAACTTCAGCCTGCGCCCGCGACCAAGGACCGGAATAGATGATATCCACCGCCACACCCAACTCCTTGGCCAGATGCTGCAGCAAGTCGGCATTAGCGCCGATCAACTGCTGTGGATTCTGTGGGTCACGCCAGAGATAAGGCGGGTACTCCGGATTACCGGTCGCCACCAGACGCTCACATTTACCAGCAGCATCAGCCGCAGCCGGCAGCAGCAACAAGCCGAACAGCAGCAAACCCGATTTATATAAACCACGCTTAAGCATTGGCGACTTCTCAACTTAACCTTGGAGGGATGTTGGCAGATGCAGACCTGAAAAGGGTCCTGCTCATGCTAACTTAATACGCACACATATTAATTCGCGACACAGACCCTTAATGAAAAAAATCATTGCTGGCCTAATACTCTTGTTCATGGGCGTAGCAGCCCTGCTCTATTTATCCCCTGTTGCTTTATTGACCAGCATGCAACTGATTGAGCGGCAACGTGCAGAGTTGAGTCTTAAGCAGATCGAAGTCAACAATCTTAACATTCATTACTACGAAGGCGGTCCAAGCGAGGCACAAACCATCCTGATGGTGCATGGCTTTGCCGCTAATAAAGATAATTGGCTGCGTTTCGCTCGCGACTTCACCGAGGATTACCGGGTTATTGCCCTCGACTTGCCTGGTTTTGGCGCGAGCAGCAAGCCCGCCGGCAGCTTCGATATCGGCACTCAGACCGAACGCCTGGCTGGCATCATCGACGCACTGGGGTTGGATACGTTGCACTTGATTGGTAACTCCATGGGCGGGCACATCAGCGCACTGTATGCCGCTCGCTATCCAAATCGGGTCCGCTCGCTGGCATTGCTCGACAATGCCGGCATCACCTCGCCGCAACCAAGCGAGTTAAGGCAACGAATGCAACGTGGCGAGCCCAATCCGCTGGTGGTCAAAAGCCGCAAAGATTTTCAGCACTTGCTAGATTTCATCTTCGTACAACCGCCCTACTTGCCAGAATCCCTCAAGGGATATTTCGCTGAGCAAGCCATCAGCAACAGCGCGCACTACGACCAAGTGTTCACCCACCTGATCGAACGCTACATACCACTGGAGCCGGCGCTACCGAAAATACAGGCACCGACACTGATTATCTGGGGGGCAGAGGATCGTGTAATCGACGTCTCCAGTGTGGAGATCATGAAGCCGCTGCTGCAACGACCCAGCGTAGTCATCATGCCCGATACCGGACACGCGCCGATGATTGAGCAGCCGGAGCTGACCGCGAAGCACTACCGGGCCTTTCTTCAGACACTTGAGGAATAGGTAAAGCTGGTCCGCTACGGCAATACCCTATGACGTCAGCTGTAAAGCCAAAGCGCACGATGACCAGAAACAAAAAACCCGCTCATTGAGCGGGTTTTTTCTGGGCTGGGCAAACTGGCTTAAACCAATTTTTCCAGCTCAGGTACGGCGTCGAATAGATCAGCCACCAGGCCGTAATCAGCTACGGAGAAGATCGGCGCTTCTTCATCCTTGTTGATCGCAACGATCACTTTGGAATCTTTCATACCCGCCAGGTGCTGAATCGCGCCGGAAATACCGACGGCGATGTACAGCTGCGGAGCCACGATCTTGCCAGTCTGACCGACCTGCATATCGTTCGGTACGAAACCTGCGTCGACCGCAGCGCGGGAAGCGCCAACAGCAGCGCCCAGCTTGTCAGCCAAGGCGTACAGGTGCTTGAAGTTGTCACCGTTCTGCATGCCGCGGCCGCCGGAAACGACGATCTTGGCAGCGGTAAGCTCTGGACGATCAGACTTGGCCAGCTCTTCGCCGACGAAAGCCGATTTACCCGCGTCAGCTGCACCGTCAACTGCTTCAACAGCAGCGGAGCCACCTTCAGCAGCAACCGGATCAAAACCAGTGCTACGCACGGTGATGACTTTAACGGCTGCAGAAGATTGCACGGTGGCAATGGCGTTACCGGCGTAGATCGGACGCTTGAATGTATCAGCGCTGTCAACCGCGATGATTTCCGAGATCTGATCAACGTCCAGCGCGGCAGCAACGCGCGGCAGGATGTTCTTACCGTTACTGGTGGCAGCAGCCAGGATGTGGCTGTAACCCTTGCCCAATTCGGCAACCAGCGGCGCAATGTTCTCCGGCAACTGGTGCGCGAAAGCAGCGTTGTCAGCAACCAGCACCTTGGCCACACCAGCAATTTTGGCAGCGGCTTCGGCAGCAGCGCCGCAAGCGGCACCGGCAACCAGCACGTGGATGTCACCACCGATCTTCGCAGCAGCTGCAACGGTATTTAGCGTGGCAGGAACCAGTGCGGCATTGGTGTGTTCAGCGATAACCAGGATAGTCATTTAGATTACCTTCGCTTCGTTCTTCAGTTTCTCGACCAGTTCAGCCACAGACTTAACCTTGATGCCAGCGCTGCGGGTAGCAGGCGCTTCGACTTTCAGGGTTTTGACAGTGGAAGCAGTGGAAACACCCAGATCAGCAGGGCTGATGGTTTCCAGCGGCTTCTTTTTGGCCTTCATGATGTTCGGCAGCGACGCATAGCGCGGCTCGTTGAGGCGCAGGTCAGTGGTCACAATCGCTGGCAGGTTCAACGCAACAGTCTGCAGACCACCGTCGATTTCACGGGTTACGTTAACCTTGTCACCAGCCACTTCAACCTTAGAGGCGAATGTGCCTTGAGCAAAGCCAGTCAGCGCGCCAAGCATTTGGCCCGTCTGATTGTTGTCGCTGTCGATAGACTGTTTGCCCAGGATGACCAACTGCGGCTGCTCTTTATCGACCACTGCTTTGAGCAGCTTGGCCACAGCCAGAGAGTTCAGCTCATCGCTGCACTCAACCAGGATGGCACGATCAGCACCCAGCGCCAGCGCAGTCCGCAGCTGCTCTTGAGCCGTGGTCGGGCCGATGGTTACGACAACGATCTCGCTCGCCACGCCTTTCTCTTTAAGGCGTACAGCTTCTTCCACGGCGATTTCGCAGAAAGGGTTCATCGACATCTTGA
>JAGGNC010000174.1 GCA_017886405.1 Pseudomonas sp.
CTTGTTGACTGCCCTGCAGGCCGGCTAGTCTGTAGCGCAACTCCGTTCTGGCACCGACAAGGACGCCAACATGACCCAAGCCCGCTTCAAGATTGTGTTCACCGGCGAGTTGATGCCCGACGCAAGCCTGGAAACAACTAAAGAAAGTCTCGTCCGTCTGTTCAAGAGCGACCAGGGCAAGATCAACGCGTTATTTAGCCGCGGGACTGTCGACATCAAACGCGACCTCAGCGAAAACGCGGCTGACCAGTACCTCAAGGCCCTGCAAAATGCCGGTGCTAAGGTGCGCAAAGAACAGGACCTCGCTGCCAGCATGAGCCTGGTGGAAACCGATGACCACCGCGAGGCAGAGCGTGCGCCTGTCAGCAATGCGCCGATGAGTTGCCCCAAGTGTGGCCACCAGCAAGGCAACGCCATTGCGTGCTCGGCATGCGGCATCGTGATTGAGAAATTTATCGCCCGCCAGGCCATGCTCGCGCAGAATCCGCCAGAAGTGGTCAGCCAAGCAGCCACACCCTATGCCACTCCAAAAGCGGCAGTCGCCGAAGCCCTGCCAGAGTTCGGCGAGCTGAAGGCCTTTACCACCGAGGGGCGAATTGGTCGCTTGCGTTTCTTGGCGTGGACGATAGTTCTGATGCTGGCTTGCTTACCGTTATTCGGTATTGCCGGCGGCTTCATGGCAGCCTCAGAAATTCTCGGCGGCCTGCTGATAGTGCTAGCAGGTATCGCCGCGGTGGTGGTCGGCGTCATGATTGCTGTACAGCGCCTGCATGACATCGGCTGGTCTGGCTGGCTGGTGCTGGTCACCGTGGTGCCCATTGTCGGCGGAGTATTCTCCCTGCTGATGTTCATCATCCCTGGTAGCGCCGAGGCCAACCGCTTTGGTCCGCCGCCACCGCCGAATAGCCTCGCGGTGAAAATCCTCGCACTGCTCTGGGTAGCCATTATCGTCATCGGTATTGGTGCGGCCATCGCTATACCGGCCTATATGGGCTACTCCGACGCCAGCCTGTAACTCACTCGCAAGCTTGCGCAGCATAAGGGTCGAGAGGCCCCATCACGGAGAACCCCATGGGCCGTTACGCACTGATCACCGGAGCCTCCAGCGGCATTGGCCTAGCGTTGGCCGAAGCCCTGGCCCGGCGTGGCCGTAACCTGATTTTGGTCGCACGTCAGCGCGATGTGCTGGAAAGCATCGCCTGCGAACTGACCCAGCGGTTTTCCGTAGAGGTACTATTTCGCGCCTGCGACCTCAGCCAACCGCTGCGCGTCAGCGGCCTGCTGCTTGAGCTGGAGGAAAGTGGCCTGCATATCGACCTACTGGTGAACAACGCGGGCATCGGCACTTGTGGTGCGCACGTGGCCCAGGACTGGGCCTGCGAACGGCAGCTGATCGAATTGAATATCTTGGCCCTCGCCCGCCTCTGTCATGCCATCGGCACGGTTATGGCCGGCCAAGGCAGCGGACAAATCCTCAACGTCGCCTCGGTTGCTGGCTTTCAACCGGGGCCTGGCATGAGCAATTACTATGCGAGCAAAGCCTACGTACTGCACTTCTCCGAAGGTCTGCGCGAGGAGCTTAAAGAGTATGGCGTTAAGGTGTCAGTGCTGTGCCCGGGGCCAACTCGCAGTGCGTTTTTCCGCACGGCGAATATGGATGACCACGCCCTGCAGGCCAGCAAACTGATGATGAGCGCCGAAGAAGTGGCACTCATCACCGTCAACGCGCTGGAGAAAAACCGCGCGATCATCATTCCCGGCTGGCATAACCGTCTGCTGGCTCTCAGCCCACGGCTGTTACCGCGTTGGTTGGTAAGGCGCATCAGCGCACGATTGAATCGCCAGCTCGGCAAGCCTGCCTAGTCACTAACCAGCATTGACCGTGCGCCCATCTGCCCAGGCACGCAAGGCGGCTAGATCCTCGGCCATCACCACCGATAGAGGCGCAGTGCTCTGGATGCTCTGCAGCACCAAGGCCTGATTGACCGCCTGCTGCTGAGCCTGGGCGGCATACAGTGCGCCGACCACCGCCTGCTCAATCTCCGCACCGGAAAACCCCTCACAAGAAGCCGCCAGCTGCACCAGATCGAAAGCCGTCACCTCGAGCTCACGCCGGGCCAAGTGAATGCGGAAGATCTCGGCACGCACCGCCGCATTCGGCAGATCGACAAAGAACAACTCATCGAAACGCCCCTTGCGCACCAGCTCCGGCGGTAGCCGTGAGATAACGTTGGCGGTGGCCACCATAAATACCGGGGCCTTGCGCTCGGCCATCCAGGTCAACAGGGTACCCAGCACCCGCTGACTCACACCACCGTCGTTGTCGCCACTGGCAAGGCCTTTTTCAATCTCGTCCATCCACAGCACACAAGGCGCCATCTGCTCGGCGAGTTTCAAGGCTTCACGCAGATTGCGCTCGGTTTCACCAAAGAACTTGTTGTACAGGCAGCCAAAGTCCAGGCGCAGCAACGGTAAGCCCCATAGGCCCGCGACCGCCTTGGCGGCGAGGCTCTTGCCGCCACCCTGGACACCGACTAGCAGCACGCCCTTGGGCAGATCGACGCTCTTACCGTCGAGGAAACTGCTCTGCCTATCACCCAACCAACGCTTGAGATTACTCAGCCCGCCGACCTCAGCGAAGCGTGCGGTGTCGTACTCGAAACTCAACACACCCTCAAGATCGAGCAACTTGAACTTGGTCTTGTTCAACTCTGGCAGGTCTTCCTGGGTAATCGCGCCGTCATCACAGATCACATTGCGCGCCAGCGCACGCGCCTCGGCGTGACTAAGGCCGCGCAGATTCTTCACCACCTGCTGCAAGGTACGGTTATCGGTCCGCACCCGAGCATTACGATTGCGCTCGCTCCACGCCGTGGCCTCATCACGCACGATGGCCAGCAGCGCTTCCTCGGATGGCAGCGACAGACTGAAGCGCGAGGCGTAGCGCTGCACCTCCGGCGGCAGCCTGCAGGCATGGGAAACCAGCACCAGCGTCGGCTTGCTGGGCAGCTCGCTCATGGCGATTTCCTTGAGCAGACGTACCAGCTTGGGGTTGTCGTCAAGGAAGGGATGCAGGTCACACATCACATACAACGTAGGCTGCGGATCAGCCTTGATCAGACGCAAAGCGGTCTCCGGCTCCAGGGTGGCGCTGTCGACTGGCTCCTGCACGCTGAACCCCACGCGTTGCAAACCCTCGGTCACCGACCACACCTGTAAGGCCAAGCCACGGCGCATTGCCAGGCTGGTCAGGGTTTGCAGAACTCTGGCTTCATCCCAGGATTCGATCAACACCAGCTTGATCTTAGAATCGAGCACCAACCCCAGGTCATGGATATCGTTTTTCACGCGCGCTCCTTGCCTACTAAACTAACGCTTCTTTTATACATGCTGGGAGATTGTCCATGGACTGCCTATTTTGCAAGATCGTCGCGGGGGAAATACCGGCGCGCAAGCTTTATGAAGATGATCAGGTGATTGCCTTCCACGATATCGGCCCACAGGCACCGGTGCATTTTCTGGTCATACCGAAAAAACACATCAGCACCCTCAACGACCTTAGCGAGGCTGACAAACCGCTGGCCGGACACATGCTCTTTACCGCCCAGCGGCTGGCCAAGGAGCAAGGCTGCGAGGAAGGCTTTCGGGTGGTGATGAACTGCAACGACCTGGGCGGCCAGACCGTGCACCACATTCATATGCACGTACTGGGTAAGCGGCAGCTGACATGGCCACCGGGTTGATGCACCTGCATCTCGCTAACTGAGCTTGCTCGCGCCACTCATCTGCTCCCTGCGGTGCAGCCAGCATAAGATGAAACAACCGCAGCACAATATATGTCCTGGATCTCAGTGTGCGGCGCCAGATGCTTTGGCCTCGACACAACCGATGGGCTGTTGACGTTACGCCGTGCCTGCGACGAAACGTCAACAGACCCTCTGCATTGTTTGGAGTAGACTGATCACCGTTGTCATCGTCGGAGGTCTCTATGGCCAGCGAACGTCACTTCTCACCTGTTGATCGCCTTCTCCTGCAAGCTGATGCTGCCTTGCGCACCTTGCTGCCCTTCAGTGGCCAGCCGAGCCGCCCGTCGCCGGGCATCGTGCAACCGGAAGCTGAGCTGGATGAACAGCAAGCCCAGCATGTTGCCGGGCTGATGCGGATTAACCACACGGGCGAGGTTTGCGCCCAAGGCCTGTACCAGGGCCAGGCGCTTACCGCCAAGTTGCCGCAAGTGCGCAGCGCTATGGAACATGCAGCGGATGAGGAAATCGACCATCTGGCCTGGTGTGAGCAGCGTATCCGCCAACTTGGCAGCCAGCCGAGCATACTCAACCCACTTTTCTACGGGTTGTCCTTTGGCGTCGGCGCGGCTGCCGGGCTGATCAGTGACAAAGTTAGTCTGGGCTTTGTCGCCGCGACAGAAGATCAGGTGGTCAAACACCTCGACGAGCACTTGCAACAGATCCCGCAGGAAGATCAGAAGTCCCGTGCGATTCTCGAGCAGATGCGCGTCGATGAAGAGCGACATGCCAGTAACGCCCTAGACTCTGGCGGCGTGCGCTTCCCTAAGCCGATAAAGTTTGGCATGAGCCTGCTGGCCAAGGTCATGACCACTACCACCTACCGGCTGTAGCGCTGAATTAGCGGTACAAGAAAGGGCACCTCGGTGCCCTTTATCATTTCACACGGCACAACTGCGCCGACTTAATCTGCCAGCTCGACAATCTCGTAATCGTGAGTGATCTCGACACCACCACGACCGAGCATGATCGAGGCGGAGCAGTACTTCTCCGCCGATAACTCGACCGCACGCTTGACCTGAGCCTCTTTCAACCCGCGCCCTTTAACCACGAAGTGCAGGTGGATCTTGGTGAACACCTTGGGTTCTTCCGTGGCGCGCTCAGCGTCCAGAAAGGCTTCACAACTCTCTACCGCTTGGCGGGATTTTTTCAGAATGCTAACCACATCAAAGCTGCTGCAACCGCCCAGCCCGATCAGTACCATCTCCATCGGACGCACACCCAGGTTGCGACCGCCGCTCTCTGGCGGACCGTCCATCACCACCGCGTGACCGCTGCCGGACTCACCGATGAACAGGGCGTCACCGGCCCACTGAATACGCGCTTTCATTAACCAGGCCCCGCTGTTAAAAAGGAAGGCAGCTTAGCACAGCACTTTTGCCAATCGGCTGAGCGCCATTGAAACTGGAGCTCAACGCCCAGATGTTAGCCAGGTCGCAAAACAGCACCTAGTATTGGTCTGTTTGTTAAGCTGACGTCTTATTACTGGCACACTTGTAAAGATAACTATTATTAGAAACGGCAGCCGTACAACGGCTTACCTTTATAAATTCGGGATTCAGGCATGGTAGCTATTACCCTCACACCTAAAATAAAAAATCTCGACAAGCTTCTCGCGCATTGCCACCGCCGCCGTTATACCGCCAAAAGCACCATCATCTACGCGGGCGATCGCTGCGAAACGCTGTTCTTTATCGTTAAGGGTTCGGTCACTATTTTGATCGAAGACGATGATGGCAAAGAGATGATCATCGCCTACCTCAACTCTGGGGATTTCTTCGGTGAAATGGGCCTGTTCGAAAAGGACGGCACCGAAAAAGAACGCAGCGCCTGGGTACGCGCCAAGACCGAGTGCGAAGTGGCGGAGCTGAGCTACGCCAAGTTCCGCGAACTCACCCAACAGGACCCAGACATTCTTTACACCTTGGGTAGCCAGATGGCCGAACGCCTGCGCAATACCACGCGCAAAGTGGGCGACCTGGCCTTTCTCGATGTCACCGGTCGAGTTGCCCGCACCTTGCTCGACTTGTGCAAACAACCCGACGCCATGACTCATCCAGACGGCATGCAGATCAAGATCACCCGTCAGGAAATCGGCCGCATCGTCGGCTGCTCCCGCGAAATGGTCGGCCGCGTGCTTAAGGCTTTGGATGAGCAAGGTTTGGTCAACGTCAAGGGTAAGACTATGGTCGTCTTCGGTACACGTTGAGCCAGGCAAAATGCCAACAAAAAGCCGACGCATGCGTCGGTTTTTTTATTGCTTGATCACTCAACCCACATCAGGCGAGGTGATCCCTCGCTTGCGCTCTGGAAAAAACAACCGCTCCAGCTCGCCCCCTGGATTGTCGGCACGCATAAACGCCTCCCCCACTAGGAATGCATACACTTCGCTGATTTCCATCAGCTCAACGTCGGCGCGGTTGAGAATGCCACTCTCGGTCACCACCAGACGATCGCGTGGAATCCGTGGTAGCAGATCGAGGGTAGTTTCCAAGTCGAGCTCAAAGGTGTGCAGGTTACGGTTGTTGATGCCCACCAAGGGCGTGTCCAATGTTTTCAGTGCACGCTCCAGCTCATCGCCATCGTGCACCTCCACCAACACATCCAGATTGAAGGCTTTAGCGGTCGCTGCCAGTTCGGCCATCTGGCTATCTGCCAGCGCCGACACGATCAGCAGTACGCAGTCGGCACCCAGCGCACGGGCCTCGACGATCTGATACGGATCGATCATAAAGTCTTTACGAATCACCGGCAGCGAGCAGGCCACTCGTGCTTCCTGCAGGTAGCGGTCCGCGCCTTGGAAGAAGTCGATATCAGTCAGCACCGACAGACAGGTAGCCCCACCGGCCTGGTAACTCTTGGCAATATCCGCCGGCACGAAGTTTTCACGCAACACACCCTTGCTCGGCGAAGCCTTCTTGATCTCGGCAATCACTGCCGGCTGTTTGCGCTTGGCCTGGCTCAGCAGCGCCTCAGCGAAGCCACGCACCGGATCGGCAACACGCGCCTGTTGCTCAACGTCGGCCAGGCTGACAACAGCGCGGCGCGCGGCAACTTCCTCAGCTTTGCGCGCAAGGATTTTCTCCAGAACGGTTGGAATACTCACCCGGCATTCTCCTCTTTGAATACGGCGGTAAAGGACACCAACTCCTGCAATTTTTCCCAGGCCAGGCCGGTGTGCAACGCATCATGGGCCAGCTGCACGCCTTCTTTAAGGCTGCTCGCCAGGTCCGCGGCATACAACGCCGCACCGGCATTCAGCACGATCATGTCTGCGGCCTTCTGCCCAGCTTCGGTTTTACGCTTACTCAGTGCATCACGGATCAGCGCCAGCGACTCGTCCGGGCTATCTACCGCAAGACCGATCAGACTTTGGCTCTGCAGACCGAGGTCTTCCGGCAGCACTTCATACTCGGTAATTTGACCATTTTTCAGTTCAGCCACATGGGTGGCTGCTGCCAGACTGAATTCATCCAACCCGTCGCGTGAATGCACCACCAGAATATGCTGACTGCCAAGGCGCTTGAGCACTTCGGCCAGCGGCCGGCACAACGCCTGGCTGAATACGCCGACCACCTGATGCTTGACCCCGGCCGGGTTAGTCAGCGGGCCGAGCATATTGAAGATGGTGCGCAGACCTAATTCACGGCGCGGCAAGGCGGCGTGCTTCATCGCCGCGTGATGCACCTGGGCGAACATAAAACCGACGCCAACACCTTCGATACAGCGCGCCACTTGTTCCGGCGTCAGCGTCAGGTAAACCCCCGCTGCCTCAAGCAGGTCAGCGCTGCCACTCTTGCCTGACACGGCGCGGTTACCGTGCTTGGCCACTTTGCCACCGGCGGCGGCGACGACAAAACTGGCCGCCGTCGACACGTTGAAAATGTTCGCGCCATCACCGCCAGTGCCCACCACGTCGACCACATGGTCGAGGCTGTTCAGATGCACATGGCTGGCTAGCTCACGCATCACCGAGACGGCACCAACGATTTCATCGATGGTCTCGCTCTTCATGCGCATGCCCATCAGAAACGCACCGATCTGCGCATCCGTGCACTGACCGGTCATGATCTCGCGCATGACATCCTGCATTTCTTCGGTGCTCAGATCGAGCTGGCTGACCACTCGATTAAGGGCTTCCTTGATATTCATCAGCGCAGGCCTCCTTGTTGCTTGAGGAAGTTGGCGAACAGTTCATGGCCCTGCTCGGTGAGAATAGACTCAGGATGGAACTGTACGCCTTCGATATGCAGGGTCTTGTGGCGCAGGCCCATGATCTCATCCACCGAGCCATCAGCATGCTGCGTCCAGGCGGTGATTTCCAGGCAGTCCGGCAGGGTTTCACGCTTGACCACCAGGGAATGGTAACGGGTCACTATCAGCGGGTTATTTAGGCTGGTAAATACGCCCATATCCCGATGAGAGACCGGGCTGGTTTTGCCATGCATCACCTGACGCGCGCGCACCACATCACCGCCAAACGCCTGACCGATACTCTGATGGCCTAAGCACACCCCGAGAATCGGCAGCTTGCCAGCGAAATGCCGGATGGCCTCAATGGACACGCCGGCTTCGGTCGGCGTACATGGGCCGGGCGACACCACAATGCGTTCGGGCTGCAGCGCCGCGATCTCGGCAATGCTCAGCTCGTCATTGCGAATCACGTGCACGTCAGCACCTAGCTCACCCAAGTACTGCACCACGTTGTAGGTAAAGGAGTCGTAGTTATCAATCATCAAAAGCATGGCAGGACTCCTCAGCGCTTGGTCTGGTCAGAAACGGTTTGCTCGGCCAGGGCCACAGCACGGAACATGGCGCGACGCTTGTTCAGCGTTTCCTCCCACTCCAGTGCGGGTACCGAGTCGGCAACAATGCCGGCGCCCGCTTGCACATGCAGCTCACCGTCTTTTATCACCGCCGTGCGGATGGCGATGGCCGTGTCCATATTACCGTTCCAGGCCAGGTAGCCCACTGCGCCGCCGTAGACGCCGCGTTTGACCGGCTCCAGCTCGTCGATTATTTCCATAGCGCGAATTTTCGGCGCACCCGACAGGGTGCCGGCCGGCAGAATCGCGCGCAGGGCGTCCATCGCGGTCAAGCCTTCCTTCAACTGACCGGTGACGTTGGAGACGATATGCATCACGTTGGAGTAGCGCTCGATCACCATTTTCTCGGTGAGTTTGACGCTGCCGATGCTGGCAACCCGGCCCACATCATTGCGGCCCAGGTCGATCAGCATTAGGTGCTCAGCCACTTCTTTGGCATCGGAAAGCAGGTCTTCTTCCAAGGCCAAATCGGCTTCTTCATTAGTGCCACGCGGACGGGTGCCGGCAATTGGACGAACCGTCACCAGCCCATCCTCCAGGCGCACCAGCACTTCCGGCGAGCTGCCGACGACATGGAAGTCGCCGAAGTTAAAGAAGTACATATAAGGCGTTGGATTGATACAACGCAGGGCGCGGTAAAGGTCAATCGGCTCGGCCTTGAACGGGATCGACATGCGCTGCGAGATCACCACCTGCATGCAGTCGCCGGCGAGGATGTATTCCTTGATCGCCTTGACCGCCTGCTCGTAATCGTCACGCTTGAAGCTTGAGACGAACTCGGGATCAGCCGTGGCGGGTGCGGCCAGATCCACACCCAGTCGCGGGGTAATCGGCTGGCGCAGCTTGTGCAGAATCTCTTGAAGCCTTACCTGGCCTTGCTCCAGCGCGTCGGCATCAGCCGGATCAACCAGCACGATGGCGTGCATCTTGCCGGCCAGGTTGTCGAACACCACCACAGCATCGGAGACCATCAGCAGGATATCCGGCGTACCTAACGCATCGGGGTTCGCGCCCTTGGCCAGTTTGGGCTCTACATAACGCACGCTGTCATAGCCGAAATAGCCCACTAGGCCGCCGTTAAAACGCGGCAGGCCAGGGAGAGTCGGGACCTTATAGCGCGCCTGGAACTGCTCAACAAAGGCCAGTGGATCTTCGCAATGGTGACGTTCAACCTCCACGCCATCCACGCTGATCGACACCTCGTGGTCATAGGCACGCAGCACGGTGCGCGCCGGCAGGCCAATGATGGAGTAACGCCCCCACTTCTCGCCGCCCTGCACGGATTCGAGCAGGTAGGTGTTAGCCTCATCGGCCAGTTTCAAATAGAGAGACAGTGGTGTATCGAAATCCACCAGGGTTTCGCAGGCAACAGGAATACGGTTATAGCCGGCAGCGGCTAAACGCAGAAATTCTTCGCGGGTCATGATCAGCCTCGTGGCTTGAGGTTAAAACGGTCGTATGCAAACGCGCCGACTGTGCGGCCAAGATCAGTTCAGAGGCGCCAGCGCCAACGGGCCAGGGCCTTGATGATGTTCATACCGGTTTTTGCGGACCAGCGCGTGCAGGTAACCACCACGAAGCTCTCTTAATTTAAGCAGGGTTAAAGTGTGGCCACACTAGCGCAGCACAGAGACCGAAGCAACCCGCAGCCCCCGGCAAAAGCGGCCCGCGCACAGGGGAAATCAACGCGACTCAGTTAACAATTCGGCCAGGTTATTCAGCACGCACGCTGGATTTTCCTCGGCAATCGGCCGGCCATGGTTGTAGCCGTAGGTCACCGCCACACAGGTAACGCCTGCCGCCCTGGCTGCCACTACATCGTTACGCGAATCACCAATAAACAGTGCATGGGCCGACTCAACACCAGCCAGGCGCATCACATGCAACAGCGCGGCCGGATCGGGCTTCTGCTGAGGCAAGGTGTCACCACCGATAATCCAGCGAAAATAGCCGCCCAAACCTTGCCCATCAAGCAGGGGCGCAACAAACTGCTCGGGCTTGTTGGTGACGATCGCCAGCTCGATCTGTTGCTCACGTAACCAGCCCAGGGTTTGCCGCACGCCAGGATAAACCTGGGTCAGCGCATGGTTTTCGGCGTAATGCTGCATAAACAGCTCCAGCGCCTGCTCAGCCAGTGAGTCATCGACATGGGCATGCTGCAAACCGCCAGCCAACGCACGGCGCACCAACACCTTAGCGCCATTACCAACCCAGTCACGAACCCGCTCGATACCCGCAGCAGGTTGCCCCAGCACGAGTAAGGTCTTGTCGATAGCGGCCGCCAGATCCGGGACTGAATCGACCAAGGTGCCGTCCAGATCAAACATCACCAGACGCGGCAACTCACCGTGAAACAGCTCACGCAGGAGACTCACTCGCGCGCCAACGCCAGTTCGGCGCGCATGGCGTCGATCACCGCTTTGTAGTCTGGCTGATTGAAGATCGCCGAGCCGGCGACAAAGGTGTCAGCACCGGCGGCGGCAATCTCGCGGATATTCTGCACCGTCACCCCGCCATCAATTTCCAAGCGAATCTCGCGACCGGACGCGTCAATCAATGCCCGGGCTTCGCGCAGCTTGTTCAGCGTGTTGGGTATAAATTTCTGGCCACCAAAGCCCGGGTTAACGCTCATTAGCAAGACCATGTCGACCTTGTCCATGACGTGCTTGAGCACATCCAGTGGCGTTGCCGGGTTGAACACCAATCCGGCCTTACAACCGCCTTCGCGGATCAGCTGTAGGGAGCGGTCAATATGCTCGGACGCTTCTGGGTGGAAAGTGATAAAGCTCGCGCCCGCCTCGACAAAGTCACCAATGATACGATCCACCGGCTTGACCATCAGGTGCACATCGATGGGCGCGGTAATGCCGTATTTACGCAGCGCCGCGCAGACCATCGGGCCAATCGTCAGGTTAGGCACATAGTGGTTATCCATCACATCGAAGTGCACGATGTCAGCACCGGCGGCGAGCACCTTGTCCACTTCTTCACCTAGGCGGGCGAAGTCAGCGGAGAGAATCGACGGAGCAATGGCGAAGGGTTGCATAGCGCACCTCGGTGGCATTCACGGAAGGCGCGCAGTGTACCAGCCCGATCTAAGAGCGCGACTGACACCTGACAAAGCCGGACTGAAAAGGCTAGGCTGCTGAAATACGATGTTTGCTGGAGAGCCCCATGTTTTCGCGCACCGCTGCACTTGCCCTGAGTCTGCTGTTATCCGCCAGCCCGCTGTATGCGCAAGAAGACCCATCCACAGCAGCAGCTCCTGCGGATGATGCCGTAGCCGTGCCAGACGATGAGGCACGGGCACCATTAGCCGAGCGCAGTGAATTGGACGCCACGGCGCTGGAACAACGTCTGGAGAATAAGGAACAGCAGCAACTACAAGCCGGCGATGAGCGTTTTCTCGCCCTCTGGCGCCCCGCCAATGTTGCCGAACCCAGTGGCGTAGTGATCATCCTGCCCGGCGATGGTGAAACTGCCGACTGGCCACAAAGCGTCGGCCCGCTGCGCCGCAAATTACCCGACAACGGCTGGCATAGCCTCAGCCTGACGCTACCCGACCCGAATGGCGACGCGCCACCCCGGCGCAGTGCAGCAGCAAACACCCCGACAGCAGTCGCCGCGCCGGCAATCCCGGACGCCAACACCGCAGGCGAACCTGCGCCAGCACAAGCCAGCGCGCAAAGCAGCACTAGCCAGCTCGACAGCGCCGAAACTGCCGAAACTGCCGCGAGCAAGCAGAAAAACATCGAAGCACAGCAGAAAGCCCATGCCGAACGCGTATTGGCGCGTATCGACTCCGCCATCGGCTATGCCGAGCAACAGCAAGCCAAGACCATCGTGGTCCTCGGCCATGGCAGCGGTGCCTACTGGGCCGCGCGCTACCTGGCTGAGCGCAAGCCAACTAAGATTCAGAATCTGCTGCTAGTTGCCGCTCAATTACCTACCGGCTATACCCCGCCACTCGATGAGCTGATCTCACAGCTGCAACTGGCCACCGGTGACTTCTACTACAAGGACCAGGCCGCTGACCGGCAGGCCGCCTTGAGCCGCTCACTGGCCAGCAAACGGCAGCAGCATCGCGCTTATACCCAGGTGGCCATGAAAGCCCTTCCAGGCAACCGCGAAGCTGAACAGGAACAGCTCTATCGCCGGATCAAGGGCTGGCTGACGCTGAAGCTGCAGGCGAAATAGCACATAGCAGGCCGTTGAAAAACGTTGGCGAGGCCGTCAGCGCAAGGCAAAAACAGGCGCGCAAGCGGACTGGGCTCGCACGCGAGTGTACGAGCTGTACATGAGCATTCCGCGCCTGCTTTTAACGCCGCGATGGCAACGCAGGTAGTTTTTCAACAGCCTGCTAGCGAAAACCGTGACGCTGGCGGATCAGGTCATACGCCTGGTGCAGCTCACGGGTGCGCTCTGTGGCCTCGCGCACACGCTCGGGCGAGGCACCGCTCCCCAGCAGTTTGTCGGGATGATGGCGACTTAATAGGCGCCGATAAGCCTGTTTGATCTGCGCCGGCTCAGCATCGGCACTGACATTTAACCGGTTAAGGGCACTCTGATAGGCATTACTGGCTGTGGAAACCAGTGGCCCCCGCTGCGGCGCATAGGCTTCACTGAGCTGCGCCTGAGTCGCCGATGAGACCTGCAACCACTTGCCCCACAGCATGATCAGCTCACGCTCGGCCTGATCGACATGGCCATCGGCCCAGGCCATGCGCCAGCAAGCGCGAAGCAATGTTTCGCTTCGCTCACGCTGTCGGCGCAAAGGGCCGCGCAGGCTGTCGCGCCCCGTTTTGCCTTGCGCAAACGCGGCTATTGCCTGACGCTGCCCGGTGGCATCCAGGCCAAGGCGCTGCATTTCCGTGCGAGCCTGATGGATATGCGTGGACAGCACCTGCCCGCCACTTTTGGCCAGACGCCCCAGCAGGACAAACAGTAACCACTCATCACGCGGTGCAGCGCGCCCGCCCAGACGCTCGCGCAATGCAGCCCAGGACTGCAGACGCAAACGCCGATCAAGTACCTGACCCAGCAGCCCACCCAGCATCGCTCCCGGGATACTGGCCAGCGCCAACCCGGCAACCGCACCTAGCAAGGTCGCTGGCCAGAGCATCTTAGCCGCGCGCCTCAAGGAGCCGTTCGACCTGAGCCAGGCGCTCATGGGTGCCGACATCCACCCAGCAACCGTCAAAGCGCTCACCGCTAACCTGCCCGACCGCCATGGCTGCGCGCAACAAAGGCGCGAGGGAAAACACTCCGGCCTCGCAACCGGCAAACAACGCGGGCGATAACACCGCCATTCCGCTGTAGGTCAGGGACGGCCTGTTGAAGGACGGACGGCCTTGGCTGTCCTGCCCCACTTGCGCATCCGTAACCTTTGCGCCCTGCAAACAAAAATCGCCCCTGAGATGATGGCCGGGGTTCTCTACCAGCACCAGATGAGCCAGGCCGGACAATGGAAGCCGCAATTGGGCGAAGGGGTAGTCGGTGAAGATATCGCCATTGATCAGGGCAAAGGGCTGATCACCGAGCAACGGCAGCGCTTGAAAGATGCCGCCACCCGTCTCCAGCGGTTCATCTTCTGCTGAATAGGCAATGCTCACGCCGAAACGCGAGCCATCGCCCAAGTAATCCTCAATCTGCTGCCCTAGCCAGGCATGATTGATCACCAGCTCGCTAAACCCGGCTGTCGCCAATGCCTTTACGTGGTACTCGATCAGCGGCACACCCGCAGCTCGGACTAAAGGCTTCGGCGTATGCAGGGTCAACGGTCGCAGCCGCTCACCCTTGCCTGCTGCCAAAATCATCGCCTTCATGCGGGCTTCCGTTGCAGGCTGGCCAGCAAATCAGCCAGTTCAGCCAACTCCGGCCGGCGGGCCAATACCGCCTCTATATAAGAGAAGAAGCGCGGCACATCACCCAGGTACTTGGGTTTGCCATCGCGATGGCAAATGCGCGCGAAGATGCCAATGACCTTGAGGTGGCGCTGCACGCCCATGAGATCGCTGGCACGCAAAAACTCATCCAGCGCTGGCTGTACCGGCACACCCGCGTCACGCGCTTGCTGCCAATACTGCTCCAGCCAACTGCGAACGCGCGCCTCAGGCCAGCTGAGGAAAGCATCCTTGAACAGACACGTAACGTCATAGGTAACCGGACCGTAGACTGCATCCTGAAAATCCAACACACCAGGATTCGGCTCACTGAGCATCAAGTTACGCGGCATATAGTCACGATGAACCAGCACCTTGGGCTGCGCGAGGGCACTGTCAATCAATAACTGGCTACACCGCTGCCAGGCAGCCTGTTGCGCCACACTGAACTCGATACCCAGATGGCGCTGCACGAACCACTCGGGGAACAATTGCAGCTCACGACGCAATAACGCGTCGTCGTAGCTGGGTAGCGGCGCGTCCATCGGCAGTTGCTGGAAGGCCAATAGCGCTTGCATGGCATCGGCAAACAGCACATCGGCATTGCCCTCGCTAATGACCTCCAGATAGGTCTGCCGGCCTAAATCGTTGAGCAATAAAAAGCCGCGTTCTAGGTCAGCGGCGAGAATCAGCGGCACATTGAGGCCCGCCTCAACCAGTAATTGCGCCATTTGCACAAAAGGTCGGCAATCTTCCTGCGGCGGTGGCGCGTCCATCACAATCAGGCTGTGACTCGCCCCCTGCCAACGGAAATAACGACGGAAACTGGCGTCGCTGCTAGCAGAGGTCAGCGTGGCGGCCGGGACAGCGCCCCAGCCCTGCTGAGCAAACAGCCCAGGTAGCTGTTGATCGAGCCAGTTTTCAAGGAGTTTTAGGCGTACATCTTCATCAAGCATTATTAAGGTCTCCGACGGCGCTAGCCGTTGCGCGGGTCATGCTTTATTATCCAGCATCTTTTCAAGCCCATCGAGAGGCGTGCGGCCTCAGGGCCAATGGCCGCAGGAAGCCCGGATAAAATAAGATGGCAGTAAAATACCCCGCGTTTCGTAAAAAATTCCCTCTACTGATCACTGGCAGCCTTCTGGCATTCCAGCCCGTAGCCATTCCTTTTGCTGTCGCTGCTGAGCAGTTTGATTGCCAGGTTTCCGCCACCGGCGGCTGGGCATGCGCCCCGAAAGCCAGCAATGCTGCACTGCCTGCACGGCCAGCACAACGTGATTCGCTCGCCAGCAGCGCAACTGCTGACGGCAGCGCTGAACCCGGCCAGGCCAAAGCTGCGCAAGCGACTCTGGTTACTGAAAGCCGCGGCAAGGGGTTGGCTTCACGTAGCGCTGACTACAGCCACTTGGATTGGGTACCGCGTGAAAATCTCAACGCTGCCCAACTGGCTGAAGCCGGCCCTTACTGCGCAGGCGCGTATGTAGAGCCAGTTCGTCCGGGCATGGATGACCAGACGCCCATGGATGAAGCGCCGATGTTCCTCTCGGCCAAAGCTTCGCGTTATGAGCAGGAAGAACAGGTCGCAACTCTCGCCGGCAATGTTGTTATGCGCCAGGCTGGCATGCAGATTGAGGCGGATGAAGCGAACCTACGCCAGGCGGAAAACCGCGGTGAGCTGATAGGCAATGTGCGCCTGCGTGATCAGGGCATGCTGGTTGTAGGTGACCGCGCCGAACTGCAACTGGACAGCGGCGAGGCCAAAATCGATAACGCTGAGTATGTGCTGCACAAGAGCCATATCCGTGGCAATGCGCTCTACGCTAAACGTGAAGAAAGCGCGATCATCCGCCTGAAAGACGGCACCTATACCAGCTGCGAACCGGGAAGCAACGCCTGGCACCTCAAGGGCAATAACATCACCTTGAACCCGGCCACCGGTTTCGGCACGGCGACCAACGTGACCCTGATGGTGAAAAATATTCCGGTGTTCTACACCCCTTATATCTACTTCCCGATTGATGACCGTCGCCAGTCTGGCTTTCTGCCGCCGAGCATTGGTAGTTCAAGCGATAACGGGGTGACCCTACAAACACCTTACTACTTCAACTTGGCGCCAAATTACGATGCCACGTTGTACCCGACCTATATGAGTGATCGCGGCTTGATGATGGAAGGCGAATTCCGCTACCTCACCAAGGGCAGCGAAGGCCAGGTCGGCGGCGCATTCCTGCAAGACAGCAATGACGACCGTAAGCTGCAGTCCGAATATGAAGACCAACGCTGGATGTACAGCTGGCAGCACAAGCATGGCTTGAATGAACGCTTGCTGGCCGAGGTCGACTACACCGACATC
>JAGGNC010000235.1 GCA_017886405.1 Pseudomonas sp.
GTAATCCACCACCATCTGCAAAACCTGGCTTTTCAGCGATTCGGGTGGTGGAGTATCCAGGTGTACAAGGGTGAACATCGTCAGTCTGGCTCCGAGGCGTGAGCGATTGAAATCTAAAGTGGCGCCCATTGTAACCCCCGCAGATGGTTGTCAGGCGCCGCGTCTTGATCGATCTCAATGCGCATATGGCAACGATTTGTTCAGTCCAGCGGCTGCCATCAGCGGATTTTATGGTGGCGGCTTTAGCCGCGATACGCGCTAAGCTCGCTGGCGCACAGACGCCAGGTAACAGGCAGCGAACACTGAAATTACTTCCTCAGCGTTATCATCGATAACGGTCGGAATTTTCATGAGGGTTCGCCCTGGAGTACGTGACATGAGCATTGCCAAACTTATTTTTACCAGCGTTCTGCTTTCCACGCTCGGCTTGAGTGGTTGCTCAAATATGTCTCACCAAGACAAGACCACCGCGGGCGGCGCTGTGGTTGGCGGCGTGGCGGGTAACTTGTTATGCGGCGGCGTGCTGTGCACTGGCGTAGGCGCCGCAGTAGGTGGTGTGATCGGTCACGAAGTGGGCAAAGACAAGAAGAAAAAATAGGCCCAACACCGCTCGCGACTCACGCCACGCCTATCTCGTTCGAGGTAGACATGCGCGTCCGTCTACACAGAATGACTGTTTGTGGGAGGGGCTTTAGCCGCGCTATGAGCGATTCAGCTATGCATCTTTTCGACTGCCCCTTGCGCCTATGCGCGTGCTCTTTGGCCACTGTTTGCCCGTCGTGATAACCCATGCGTCGAGTCAACAGAACGATTGCGCCGCTCGGGGTTCCAACGACTGCAATTCATTAAGTTGAGGTGTGACATGAGCAGCATGAAAGACAAAGTCAAAGGCAACGTCAACGAAGCCATCGGTAAAGTGAAAGAAAGTATCGGCAAGGCCACCAACAACTCTAACCTTGAAGGAGAGGGTCTCAGCCAGAAAGTGAAGGGCCAGGCTCAGCAAGTTAAGGGTGACGTTAAAGACGCGATCAAGCGCGGTATCGACAACGCCTGATCGAGTTACTGCTATCAAGCCCCGGCCGCTTTCAGCGGTGGCCGGGTTTTTTATGCCTGCGCATTCTGCGCGAACGAGTAAATCCCACGTTGCAGTCGCTGGTTGCGCAACGATTCAGTGCGCACTACTCGGCGGGGCGATTGTGCGCATTATGCGGCGATATAGGGCTCAGGCTTTGCGCCGTTTGATTGTTCGCTTGATGAGTATCGCTGTGCTCAACCCACCCTGCGCGCTGTTCGTGGCAGGGGCTTTAGCTGCGGCCCTTTTCGGTGATGCTAGAACCCGTTATCAGCCCTGGATCAAATCTCAAACAGTGGCAACAAGCTCGGCCATGATGGAGCGGTTCCGTCCGGTTTCCTTGGCGCGGTACAGGGCCGTATCAGCGCGGCCAAGAGCGTCTTCAATGCGTTCGCCAGCGGCCACTTGACTCACGCCCATACTCACCGTAACGCCGTTACAGCCTTCGATAGGCGCCTGCTCAATTGCGCAGCGGATGGTCTCAGCCAACGCCAACCCGGCGTCAGCATCGGTATTGGGTGCCACCACCAAAAACTCTTCACCGCCCCAACGGACCAGCAGATCGGTTTCGCGCAACTGGCTTTTGGCAATGTGCGTAATCACCTTGAGCACCTCGTCACCCTGTTCATGGCCATAGGTGTCGTTGATATTTTTAAATTTATCCACGTCCAACATGATGACCGTCAGCGGCAAGTTCTCATTTTGGCTGCGGCGGTATTCTTTCTCCATGAAGTCGTTGGCGCTGCGGCGATTAGCAGCGCCCGTCAGGGTGTCGGTCATGGCCATATCACGCAGCTGGCGCATGAGGTCTGCTTTCTCATGGCCCCACTCGATGATGTTCAGACCAAAGCTGGCCAATGCGCCCAGCTCCGCCATGACCTCCAGCCACTCGCGCGGTAAGTTGCGACGACGATCCAGCATCAAACACAACGCTCCCAGGGTGTTGGCCGCCTCATCAAACATGATCGATTCCGCCAGAATCGGCGTGCCCACGATGGTGCGTACCCCCATGGCATGGAAATAGCGGTTTTCTTTCTGGTCAGCAATTTTGGCCAGCGAATCTGTGATGACAAACTCGCCATGGATCAACGCATGCAGCAAGCCCTGGGTATTACCTCGCGCAGACTGCAGCATTTGCTCGCAACCTTGGGCAAAACTGCTGCGCTCATCATCATCACGTGACATGCAGGCATCAAGGTGCATGACATCGTTAGCGTCCTTGTGCAAAAACGCCACACCCACAATACCCGGGCACTTGCGCAGCTCATGGCACATCAAAAATGACAGCTCATTGACGTCTTTGATGCCCATCAGCGCCTGCTGCAATTTAGACCGCACCAGCAGCAGCACTTTCAGCTCGCGCTCCGTGCGCTAAGGCACCCGTGGTACGCAAGCAGTTAACGCACAACGTCCAATAGTTTGAGTTGCTCACGCAACAGTTCATTCAGGCCATAGAGTTCGTCCAACCGCTCCAGTGCCCGCGCCCCCTGGCCTGAGCACTGCAGATCCACCAACTGCTGCGCCAGCTCACGCATCTGCCGCTGTAATTGCTCAATGGGCAATAGCGCTTGCGGCGAATGCTGATCCAGGCCTGCGGCCTGCCGCCACTTGCGAAAGTGAGACTGGTACTTGTCCAGTGGCGGCGGCGTTTGCCGCACGCCCTTGAGGTGGCTGGCCAACGCCTTAATCCATGCCCGGTGTTCAACGTAGGTATACAACCGTGGTAAAACGGCGCGGCTGACTTGCGGCAGATTGCACCAAGCCGCATCCACCCGCCACGTGGCTAGCCATTCGGGGATGCTGGCCGCCGGCATCGGCCGCGCAATGCCAAAGCCTTGGCCCAGCTCGCAGCCCATTTTCAGCAGCATGGTGCCATGCGCCAAGGTCTCTACCCCTTCGGCGATGGCCTGACGATCGAACGCCTGGGCGAGGCCGAGAATCCCGTCGAGAATCGATAGGTCGTTCGGATCGTCGAGCATGTCACGCACAAAGGTCTGGTCAATCTTCAGCACCGCCACTGGCAAACGCTTTAGGTAGGTTAGCGAGGAATAGCCGGTGCCAAAATCATCCAGGGAGAAATGGATGCCCATCTCCAGACACGTTTCGATAACCTGCGATACCTGCTCCAAGTCTTGCAGAGCGCTGGTTTCCAGGACTTCCAGTTCGAGGTCAGCGCATTGCACCGCTGGATACTGGGCAATGATCTCACGCAAGCGTTCAATGAAATTATGCTGCTGCAACTGGCGGGCGCCGATATTGATGCTAATCGGTAAATCCAGGCCGGCCGCACGCCAAGTCTGCAACTGGCGCAATGCGCTATGGATGACCCATTCGCCGACATCGATGGCCAGCGGATGCTCCTCGATCACCGGCAAGAACTCCGCAGACGCGAGCAGGCCGCGCTCCGGGCATTGCCAGCGGATCAGGGCTTCAACACCCATCACAGTGCCGCTGCGCATATTGACCTTGGGTTGGTAATACAGCACAAACTCATTATTAAACAACGCTTGGCGGACACGCTCTAGACTTTCGTGATGGCCGCGCAGGGCGAGGTCCTGCTCGGCATCGAAGACGTAGTAGCGGTTCTTACCGGCCAGTTTGGCCTGATACATGGCCTGATCGGCTTGACGCAGCAGTTGGTCGGCATCGATGTCGGACTGCGGGTAAAAAGTGACGCCGATGCTGGCGGAAACCTTGAGGTGCAGCTCGCCAATCTGTACCGGCAGCGAGGCGGCTTTAAGTAGCCGGTTAAGCATGCTGGCACTGGCGTCGATGTCAGCCATATTGAGCAATATGACGACGAATTCGTCCCCCCCAATGCGGCCTAGGGTGTCGCCTTCGCGCAGCGATTCTTTCATGCGGGTGGCCACCATAATCAGCAGTTGGTCGCCGATATGATGCCCATGCAGGTCGTTGATGGCTTTGAAACCGTCGAGATCAAGGTAAGCCACGGCCACCCGTTCTTCCCGCCGCACAGACTGAACCATGGCCTGATGCAGGCGGTCAGCCAGCAGCACGCGGTTGGGCAGATTGGTCAAGGCATCAAAGTGGGCAATATGTTCGAGTTGCGCTTGGTCGTGCTTGCTCTGGCTGATGTCGGTCACGGCAATCAGCACCGTCACCTCGTCTGCCACATCAGCCTGCAGCGCGCCCTTGAGCAATGCGTGAAGCACCTGGCCATCGGCACGCTGTAACGCCAGTTCGACACTCTCTTGGTCAGCTGATTTTTTCACCCGCAGAAAAAACTCATACCAGCTCGCCAGGTCGTCAGGCATGACCAATGCGGCGAAGCGTTTTTGCATCGATTGCCGGCGCTGGGTTGCCAGCAGTTTGCTGCCGGTGAGGTTGATCCCACTGATCAGGCCCTCGGCCGTCAGGGTGAAATAACCAACCGGGGCAAACTCATACAAGTTCAGATAACGATCTCGCGAGTCTTCGAGAGCTCGCTGAGCCGTACGCAAAGTCTCGTTTTGCAACTCCAACTCGATCTGATGCACCTGCAACTCATGCAGTAGTTCTTGTGCGTTGCGCTCAGCCGAGGTTGCCACAACAGGCACCGCAGGCTCTGCCTGTTGTGGCTCGTGTGGTTTGTCGGCATCTGCGTCCATGGTTACTCCAGCGGTTCAATAGCCACCATCGCCAGCAGGATCAATTCGGTATTACCCAGTGCCGTGACAATGCGCCGGGCATTCAGGCGCAAACGGCGCGCACCGATGCCGGGGAAGTCCTGCTCGACCACGTAATCATTCATCACCAGCGCCTTCGGCAGAATTTCGTCGAGTAAATGGCGCAGGGACGGGATATTCCACTGACCGCTGCCAAGGTCGTAAATCTTGCGCCCCACAGTGTCTGCGACTGAGACCTGAAAATACTGGTAGAACGCCTGACCAGCGGAAACCACCTGCAAGGCGCTGTCGAGCACCAGCAATGGCTCGCGGACCGTATCAACGATGCCTTCGGCCAGTTCTCGCGCCAGTTGCTCCACACTAAGTTTGAGCTGCTCGACCCTGAGGCGTTCACTGATGTCCTGACAGGTGCCGATCAGCTTCACGGCCGTGCCCGCCGTCTTTATTGCCACACCTCGGAACTGTATCGTGCTGCGCCGCCCCTTCGCGGTAACTACCGGCAGGTCAAGCACATAGGGCGTAGCGCTATCGAGCGTGGCTTGCACGGCCGCCTGGACAACTGTGCGGGCCTGGGCGGTATAGAGACTGATCGCCAAGTCGAGGGTCGGCGCGACTGCTGGATCAACCTCGTGAATGCGATAGGTTTCCGCCGACAACGCCAGCTGGCGTGTGCGCAGATCAAACTCCCAACTGCCCAGATGCGCCAACTCCTGGGTCATCACCAGCAGAGCTTCACTGCGTTCCACGGCCTCACTGGCAAGTTTGTACTCGGTCACCGTGGTCAAGGTCAGCACCACGCCGGCAATCACATTGTCCAGCGTGCGGTAAGGCTGGATGCGCGCCAGATACCACGCACCTTCGAGGGTGCACACTTCACGCTCAATGGGCGTCAGCGTATCGAGTACGCTCAGCACATCAGCCAATAAGTCATCGTACTTTAGGTTCGACTTGATGTCGGCCAGGGGCCGGCCGATGTCACCCGCGATCAGGCGGTAGACCTTGACTGCCGCCGGTGTGTAGCGGCGAATGCGCAGATTGTTGTCGATGAACAGGGTGCCGGTATTGCTGCTGTCTATCAGGTTTTTGAAATCGTCTTGAATGTCACTCATCAGTTCAATTTTGGCATTCAGCTCGGAATTCACCGTGATCATTTCTTCATTTAGCGATTGCAGTTCTTCTTTGGCGGTCTCCAGTTCTTCGTTAGCCGATTGCAGTTCCTCGTTGGTTGACTGCAATTCTTCATTGGCCGATCTGAGCTCTTCGTGGAACGCCTGCTGCTCCTCAGCGCTGTTTTGCTGGCGCTCCAGGGCATACGCCAAGTCGCCTTCCAACTGCGCAATGCGCTGCTGTGCAGCCACATCGACGACCTGCTTGCCCGCTTTGCCACGACGCCCAACTGCAACCCTAGGCTGCGCGGCGGCCGCCGGCTCGATCAGGTCCTGAAAACTCAGCAACAACAAACCACCATCGGCACCCGGCGCAGCCGACTGTTCGCGAACGCCCGACTGCTGGGAAATCCACCGTACGCTGACACTGACCCGAGAGAACCCGCCATTGGTCTTCACCAAGACTTCCCGACTAAACGTCGGCGTGCCTTGGTTTGGCGCTTGCAGAAAAACCCGGTGCAGCTCGAGCTGCAGACCCTCGCGGGCCATTTCAATCACATTCAAGGTGGCTTGACCGGGGGCGGGGCGAAGATAGCGGCCGGTGTCACCGTACACGTAGAGCATGTTGCCCTTGAGATCAGTGACCACCGAGGCCGGGGCATAGGTCTGCAGCAAGACGCGCCGGGTCAATTCGTCAAAGTTGGTCTCCTTGGTTTGGTACATAACTTCCTCGGGTGCCTTGACCCTGTGATCGCTGCTCCACGCGGCATAGCGAGCGACTTGTGTGGGGCTCGCAGCGGCGAAATGGACGGCACGGTAAAACTTCCACTTACGATCAAATGTGCTAAACAACTCGGCGTGCTGCGTGATGCTCTCCGAGGGGGACAGAAACAACACCCCGCCGGGTTTGAGGGCATAGTGAAAAGTTGGGATCAGGCGCTTTTGCTGCTCCGCCTCGAGATAGATCATCAGGTTACGGCAACTGAGCAGGTCAAGCTTGGTGAAGGGTGGGTCCTTGATCACGCTCTGCACCGCAAACACCACTGGGTCGCGGATATCCTTCCTGACCTTGTAGCCGAACTGATCTTGGGTAAAAAAGCGCCGCAGACGCTCCGGCGTCAGATCTTGGGCGATATTAGGCGGATAACGGCCGGCCCGGGCCAAGGTAATAGCGTCATCGTCAAGGTCGGTGGCGAATATCTGAATACTGAACTCAGGTGCACCCCGGGCCTTGAACTCGTCGAGTAACTCCAGCAGCACCATGGCGATGGAGTAAGCCTCTTCGCCGCTGGCGCAGCCCGCCACCCAGACTCGAAAGACGTAACCGGCAGGTTTGTCCGCCAGCAACAGCGGCAGGATGCGCGCCTTCAGCGCGACAAAGGCTTCGGGATCACGAAAGAAGCTGGTGACATTGATCAACAGATCCTTAAACAGGCTTTTCGCTTCGCTGGGCGTCTGTTTGAGAAAGCGCGCATACCCCGCCAAGTCATCAATGCCCTGTTGCGCCATGCGGCGTTCAATGCGTCGACTAATGGTGCTCTTCTTGTACAGCGAGAAATCGTGACCGGTGCTGCTGCGCAGTTGCAGCAGAATCTGATTCATAGCGCTCACCACCTTATCCGGCACGATGGGTTCGACCGGCCACCGCAAACCTCTCCCGTGGGCGATGTCCAGTAGCATGGCGGGCATTTTTTCGGCGGCCATAACATGCGTGGCGAAGCCGGCATTAATCGCGTTTAGTGGCATGCCGTTGTATTTAGCTGTATCCGGATCCTGCACCACGCACAACCCGCCGGCACCGAGGATGGCGCGCAGGCCCTGGGTGCCGTCGGTGGCGGTGCCGGAGAGAATGATGCCGATGGCTCGCTCGCCCTGATCTTCAGCCAGCGTGCGAAAGAAGCCATCAATCGGCATGCGCAGACCGCGCGCCACATCCGGCAGCGACAGTTGCAGCTGCGCATTGAGAATTGCCATATCGCGATTGGGCGGGATCACATAAACATGGTCGGCGACCACGGCCTGCTGGTCCAGCGCCTGCACCACCGGCATGGTCGTGCAACGCTGCAAAATCTCGGTAAGCAGGCTTTCATGGCCGGGATCGAGATGCGACACCAGCACGAAGGCCATGCCGGTGTTGGCCGGGCAGGCGCGAAAAAAGGCTTCGAAAGCTTCCAGCCCGCCAGCGGAGGCGCCAATCCCGACAATATATTTGAGCCCCGGGCGCGCCGAGGGAACGCTATCTGTATCTGTATCTGCAGCAGGCGCTTGCAGAGCCAGCACTGCAGGGCTTGCCAGCGGCTTGCCGTCGGCCTCTGGCTTAACGGCAGGCTTAGTGTGCGCGCTGGGGGTAATATCTTTTGGGGTCATTAAAAGCCGAGCGTGTCAAGTACGCATCTGATCGTCAGGCGTGTGGTCAAGCATAGTCTTTCATGGCAAAGATTCTAGGCAATGGGACGAAAGGGGTCGAAAGGGGTCGAGAACAAAACAATAGGGGTCACCACCTTGATCGGCTTAATTAATCGTGGTCTGTAGTGGTCAACTAATCCAGAACACGCCCTGCACCGTGATCGTGTAACTGATCGATGATTCGGCGGGCCGTGAAAGACTTGAAGCCACTGACGCACTTGCTCAAGTCAGGGGCCTGGTCAACGAAGTGCAAATGGGTTTTCAGTACCACATAGCCATACAGACTTAGGCCTTGGTTGGCCTGCTGGTAGCGCCAGCAGTCGAGCAGCATGTTGACCAGCGCAGGGCGAGTGAGCCGCGGCAGCCACTCCAGCACTGTGCACGTAAGGAAGTGCGGTTTTTCAGGTTCGGTAATGACGTAGCGACTGCAGCCCATTGGATTCGTCCTTGAATCGGGATGCTGGATAGCTGATCGCTCCCACGCATTGCGTGGCAGCGCCTGCTGGGACGCTGCGTGTTCTGCACTGCCGGCTTAAAGAGTCGCCCCAATATGTGTTGAGTCGGGCACTGGATCGATGCGCAGCGTCTGAGGATGCATGGCCACGCTGAGCGTGGGAACGATCATTAATCAGGTGCTCGAGCAGCTGGTTGCGACCAAGAATGGAGAGTGACATTTGCTGATCTTGGAAGTACTGTATGCACATACAGTAATCGAGATTGCAAATCATGGCAAAAAGCCAACCTACCCATGCAGCAGCACTCACCAGCTTCGAATTGCTCGGCGCCCGAGTCCAACGGGCTATCAACGCACCCGCTGCGCAAAAGTCCCGATCAGCGCTACTGCTGCGGGCCGAAGACGACAGCCCGGAAGACTGGGCGCGTATCCTCGATGAGATCGCCGAAAACGATAACGTCACCATTGCCCACCGCGATGACGGCGTGCAGCTGTTCTGGACGGTGCCCAAGGACGACTGAGCCAGCATTTCGCTATGCTGGAGCTAAAGAGGGGTCGGAGTGAATTATCTAGCAGCCCGCTAATGCCGGTGGACAAGCTTCGCGTTGTCCACCCTACACATAACCACCACGTAGGGTGGATGACGCTTTATTCATCCACCGATGCGGCGGTCGTCCGGGCTACTCGCTGTGTACGCTGTAGCGTTGTTCGATACAGCTGCGTTGACCGCTGCATCAGTGGTGTTCTCGGGTAATGGTTCCGCCCTTAAGGCGGCTCACTTTTGGCAATTGCCCGGATGGCCGGCCCCGCCAAAAGTAAGCAAAAGGTCTTGCCCCTTGCATCTGGGTCTCGCTGCGCTCGACTTCCCTCGTTCCATCATTGCTCCAGGGGCACGACCGGATGCGGCCCACCGACGAAGGGCCATCCTTGGCCCATCGCGGTTCTCGGCTCGGGCATCCTGCTTCGCTCTACCGCCTGTATCCATGCAGTCGTCGCGGCATGCATGCCGCTCAACCCCTTACGCAACGATGCCACTCGGCCTGCTGATGGGGCGTTTTGCGTCGTCTGTGAGATTGCGGATTGAAAAACAAGAGCATGTGACGGTGATGTTTGGTAGTGGAGGGTTTGAACATCCCGGTGGACAAGCTTCGCGTTGTCCACCCTACGCGCTCGCTGCCATCCACAAATCGCCCAAACAATGCGGTCCCCGAATCCCGTCAGGAGGGCGAAACCTAGCGAAGCGGAGTAACAGCCGCAGGCTGGCCCGAAGGGTGAGCGCAGTGAATCAAGTAACTCGCCGAGGGGCGAAATAGACAGTGAGCGCGATAGATTTGCGGCGGTTAATCGTGGTCTGTCCCCGATTGTTCCCTGCCCATTCCGGCTTGTACTTTCTTGGCCTGCCCTGGTTGCATGCCTGGGGGTCCGGACGGTTCAGCGGCATAGCCCAGAATGCCGAATACCTGGCCGAGCAGATGGTCAGAACAGCCCGCCTTGCGCGCGCCGGTTGAGAACGGGGTCGGCCTCTCGGTAGTCGAGTCAGCCCGGCTGACGCGGAAATACGCGCCGCTCGGCTGCGCTGATGGGCAGATCATTGATGCTGGCCTCGCGGCGCTGCATCAGACCGTTGTCGGCGAATTCCCATTGCTCGTTGCCGTGGGAGCGAAACCACTGACCCTCGGCATCATGCCACTCGTACTCGAATCGTACGGAGATCCGGTTGTCCGTAAAGGCCCACAGCTCCTTGTGGAGGCAGTAATCCAGCTCTTTCTGCCACTTGCGTGTCAAAAACGCTTCGATTTCAGCGCGGCCGTTGAGAAATTCTGCTCGGTTACGCCATGCCGAGTCCGGTGTGTAGGCCAATGCCACGCGTGCCGGATCACGGCTGTTCCAGGCATCCTCAGCCATTTGCACCTTGATGCGTGCATTGACCTCGTCGAAGGGCGGCAGCGGTGGTTTGCTTTCCATGCATGGTTTCTCTTGTAAGGTGATTGAGCCGGGACCGCAGCCCCGGCGTTAATTACCAGGCGCGGTAAGGGAGGAACTTGCCGTTCAGAGTGATCACCACGCGATCGCCCTTGGGATCTTCTTTCCTGTCGATGTCCATTGAAAAGTCGATAGCACTCATGATGCCGTCACCAAACTTCTCGTGGATCAGGCTCTTGATCGTTTCACCATAGACGCCAATCATCTCGTAGAAACGATAGATCAGGGGATCAGTGGGTACCGCTTTGTCCCAGCTCTTCATCGGGCACTTCTGCAGCGCGATCACTACATCGTTATCAAGCTTGAGCAGTTCGCACAGACGCTGGGCCTTCTCGGCGGGCATGCTGTTCATGCCCAGGCAGGCGGAGGTGGTCCAGACTGGAGACATCTCCAGCGCGGCGCCAATATCTTCCCAGGACAGTCCCAGGTTGTCTTTGGCAGCAATGATGGTGGCGGTAGTTGGACTCATGGTCGTGCTCCTTCAGGCGTGTTCGGGGGTGTTAGTTGAGGTACGGGTGTCGCGTATGCGGGTGGGGGCGTTGTCGTCGGCACTCGCATGCTCGCCACCGGATCGGTTGATCAGAAAGTCCACTAGGTAATTGCGGGTCTGGTAGTACTTTTCATCCTGAAAAATAGTGGTGCGCAGGCGCGGCCGAGGGATGTCCACCTGGACCATCTCGGCGATGCGTGCGTTGGGGCCATTGCTCATGAGAAAAATGCGATCGGCGAGCAGAATGGCTTCATCCACGTCGTGGGTAATCATGAATACGGTTTGCCTGGTTTCGCTCCAGACCTTGACCAGTTCATCCTGAATCACCCCTCGAGTCAGCGCATCCAGTGCACCAAAGGGCTCGTCCAACAGCAGGAGTGACGGTTGGGTGGCAAAAGCGCGGGCGATGCTGACGCGCTGCCGCATGCCGCCAGATAGCTGCGCCGGTTTGCGGTGCAGGGCCTCATCCAGGCCCACCAGGGACAGGTAGCTGCGACTGTGTTTCTCGACCTCAGCCTTGCTCCACTTTGGCCAGCGCGCCCGAACGCCAAAAATCACGTTCTTCAGTGCTGACAGCCAGGGCATCAAGCTGTAGTTCTGGAACACCACACCTCTTTCCAGGCTCGGGCCAGTGACTTCCTTGCCGTTGAGGATGATGGTGCCACCGGAGGGTGTATCCAGCCCGGCCAGTGCGTTGAGGATGGTCGACTTGCCGCAGCCAGAATGGCCAATGATGCACACAAATTCACCCTTAGCGAGGCTGAAGTTGACCTCTTCAAAGACGTCAACATCGTCTCCCCCGGGTGTGGTGTAGGACTTTTTCAGGTTGTCGACCTGAAGGAATTTGCGGTTAGGTTTAGTGTCAGTCATGGGTATTCCTATTCCTGCCAGGCGACGAGGCGCGCGGCGAATGAGAGCATGGCGTCGAGCAGCATACCGACCAGGCCGATCATCAGAATGGAGAACACCACACTGGTCAGGTCCAGGTTGTTCCATTCGTTCCAGATGTAGTAACCAATGCCGGTTCCGCCGACGAGCATTTCGGCGGCGACAATCACTAGCCAGGCAATACCGATGGAAATGCGCATACCGGTCAGGATGGTCGGCGCGGCGGCGGGCAGAATTACCTGAAAAGCGGTGCGCAATTGACCAAGCTCATGGGTGCGAGCGACGTTGATCCAGTCACGGCGCACATTCATCACGCCAAACGCGGTGTTGAGCAGCATCGGCCAGATCGAGCAGATAAAAATCACGAAGATCGCCGAGGCTTCCGAGTCCTTGATGATAAATAACGCCAACGGCATCCATGCCAGTGGTGAGACGGGCCTTAGCACCTGGATAAAAGGGTTCAACGCCTTGTACATCAGGGGCGACATCCCGATCACGAACCCCAGCGGGATGGCTATGGCGGCAGCCAAGGAGAAGCCCAGCAATACCCGGCCGATTGAGTAACCCAGCTGAATACCAATGCCCTTGTCATTGGGTCCGTTGTCATAGAAGGGGTTGCTCAGCTCAGTCCAGGCATGCACCAGCACCTCGGATGGTGCAGGTACGCCAGCATTGGGTTGACCCCCACCCATCATGATTTCGTACTCGGTCAGCTTGCCGCCACTCTGGGTAGTCTTAATAGCCGCTTCCCAGATACCGCCAAGCACCAATAGGATGATGACGGTGAGCAATGCTGGCCGCAGATGGGTCATATAACCGCTCACGAACGCTTCCTGATGGCAAAGCTGTCCACGTACTCTTCAGGTTTGTTGTAGTCGAACTCCTTACCCATGATGGTGTAGTTCTGGTAGGTGATATCTGGCGCGGCGTAGCCCAGCTCCTTCATCACATTACCCGCATCCGTGGCCAGATAGACCTGTTCGGCTATCTGCTTGTAGTTCACGCTACCCTCGATATAACCCCAGCGTTTGAGTTGAGTAAGAATCCATACAGCCATCGAATGCCAAGGGAAGGGGTCGAAATCGATGCGGCTGGGTTCATCTATGATGTTGCCCAAGCCGTCGGCAAAACGCCCGGTCAACACCTGTTCGATGACTTCAACGGGTTGATTCAGATAGTTGCGAGGGGCAATGGCGGCAGCAATTTCCTTGCGATTTTCCGCTAGGTGAGAGTATTGAGTGGCGTCAACAATGGCGCGGAACAGGGCGCCGTAGGTATTTGGATTTTCGGTGGCAAAGCGCTGACTGCACGCAAATGCGCAGCAAGGATGACCTTCCCAGATATCTTTGGTTAGCAGGTGGATAAAGCCGACCTTTTCCCATACCGCGCGCTGGTTAAACGGGTCGGGTGAGAGGTAACCGTCCAGGTTTCCGGCGCTGAGGTTGGCGACCATCTCCGGTGGTGGAACGACGCGGATCTGGATGTCCTGATCTGGATCCAGGCCATGCTCGGCCACGTAGTAGCGCAACAGCAAATTGTGCATGGAGTATTCAAACGGCACACCGAAGCGGAAACCTTTCCATTGTTTAGGGTCGCGCTTGTCCTTGTGTTTGACGTGCAGCACGATGGCTTGGCCATTGATGTTTTCCACTGCGGGCATAATGTATGGTTCAGCAATCGAGCCCGCGCCCATGGACATCGCCAGCGGCATTGGCGTAAGCATGTGTGCGGCGTCGTACTCGCCGGCCAGCGACTTGTCGCGTGCCACGGCCCAGCCAGCAGTCTTGATCACATCGACGTTCAGCCCGTATTTGGAATAGAAACCCAGCGGGTGGGCCATGATGATTGGCGTGGCACAAGTGATCGGCACGAAGCCGACGCTGAGTTTGGTTTTCTCCAGCGGCCCGAGGCTGCCCATAAGCGCCGCTTTGGCCTCGGCCATGGGAAAGACCGTAGCCAATGCGGCCGCAACCGTGCCGCCACCCAGTAGCTGCATGAAGCGCCGTCGGCTCATGTCGCTCTGATTAAACATCGCGCGCACCACTGCGTTTTCGATCGCGCGCTCCATCATCTGCTCCGAGGTTTGCGGACTGATCATGGCGGGTGCAGCAGTATCCAGAATTATCCGTTGAGCGTTCAGGCCGGCGGGTATTTTGACCTGTTTGCAGCTCGTACATTCGCACTGCGCTTCGTGATTGAGGCCTGTTGCGCTGTCGTATGGGTTGCCCAGACTTTTGAGTGTCATCGCTAGCTCCTGATGTGAGTGACCGGTGCACTGGGTTTTGCCATTGCGCCGATCTGGTGCCTTGCAGTCATTTTTCCTCACTGCACGCTGTAGCGGTGCAGTGAGTGCTGATAAACCTTTATCAAGTTCCATGCCAAGCTAGATAATAATAATTAACCCTACTAAAACAGTTACTTGCAGAACTTTCTTAACACCCTCAGCGTTATGCAAATGCATGTTTTATGCGTTTGCACATGTTTTTTTTATGCATTCGCATAAAAAGGCTCAAACCTTGCTTCGTCATTGCATATCGATTCCCTGGATATCCGATATGTCTGTCTACCCTGACACCCTTTTTTGCGCCGAGGCCACCTGGCCTGCCGCCATCGCCTCTTCACACGCAGCGATGATGTGTTGCGACCCCCTGGATGATCGTGTGCTCGATTGCAATCGGGCCATGCTGGATCTGTTGAATCGGTCGCAAACCGAGGTGCTGGCCAGGTCCTGCTCGTCGCTCTTCGGCCGTGACCTGCCACGCATGATCAGCTTGACCCAGGCCTGTATGGACAAGGGGCACTATTACAGCGGCGACCTGTCATTGGCAGTTGGGGCAGAGGAGCGCCTGCCGGTTGAGATCTTCGCTTCGCACTTTATGGATCAAGGCCGTTCACGGCTGTTGCTGGTGATGTTCGATGCGAGTGAAGTTTTGCGGCAGCGCGAACAGGCAGAGCGTCACTGGCTCCATCGCGGGGGCTTGCTGGAATGGAAACGCATCGAAGGCGCTTTCAAGGAGATCGAGCGAGACAATCAACTGATTCTCAGCGCCGCAGGTGAAGGCATTTATGGCGTCAACGCTGAGGGTGATACCACCTTCGTCAATCCAGCCGCTTTAAAGATGCTGGGCTGGAAGGAAGGCGAACTGATCGGCCGAGATGCGCATTCGGTGTTCCATCATACCCATCAGGATGGCAGCCATTATCCGAGCCACAGCTGTCCGATCTATGCGGCATTTAATGATGGCATCGTCCACGTTGTGGATAACGAAGTGTTCTGGCGCCAGGACGGCAGCCACTTTCCGGTGGAGTACACCAGTACGCCGATTCGTGACGAGGGTCGACTGGTCGGCGCGGTGGTGGTGTTTCGCGACGTCAGCGAACGACGTGACGCGGAAAAGCGTCTGCGCCTGGCGCTGGCGGAGGTGGAGTCACTCAAGGAACGTCTGGAAATGGAGAACGCCTATCTCCAGGAAGAGATCCGCGCCGAGAATAATTATCAGCAGATTGTCGGGCGCAGTCAGCCGATCAAACATTGTATTAGTCAAATTCGTCTGGTCGCGCCAACCGACGCCCCGGTGTTGATCACCGGTGAATCTGGAACCGGCAAGGAGTTGATCGCCAGGGCCATCCATCAGAGCAGCACACGAAGTCAGCGCCCGCTGATCCGGGTGAATTGTGCGGCCATTCCGCGGGACCTGTTCGAGAGCGAATTTTTTGGCCATGTTCGCGGCGCTTTTACGGGGGCGACAGCAGACCGGCCGGGCCGCTTCGAACTGGCCGACGGCGGCACCATCTTTCTCGATGAGGTAGGCGAGCTGCCCTTTGATCTGCAGGGCAAATTGCTACGGGTATTGCAGGATCAACAATTCGAGAGGGTGGGCGACACGCGCACGCGTAGCGTGGATGTACGCATTATCGCCGCAACCAATCGGCACTTGCGTCGTGATGTGGAGGAACGCTTATTCCGTGAGGACCTGTACTTCCGACTGAATGTCTTTCCCATCGAATCGGCGCCACTGCGCCAGCGGGTCGAAGATATCCCGCTGTTAGCCACACACCTGATTGCGAAGGCCTGCAAGAAGCTCAACAAGCCTGCGATGGCCTTGTCACTGGCTGATCTGAAAAAAATGCAGAGCTACTCCTGGCCTGGCAATATCCGTGAGCTAGAAAATATCGTCGAGAGGGCGGTTATTGTCTCTGCAGCGGGCAAGCTGCATATCGAGATACCCGTCGGCGAATCACAGCGCATCGACCGTTCGGAGGCAGCGGTAAAGGCAGAGCTGGTCTCCAGGCTAGTCCTGACTGATCAGGAAAGGCGCATGGGCGAACGGGAAAACATCTTCAATGCCTTACGCCAGACCCAGGGTAAAGTGGCTGGCCGCGAAGGCGCGGCAGCGCTGCTGGGCATGAAACCGGCTTCACTGTATTCGCGGCTACGCCGCTGGCATATCGACGCCAGAACATTCAAGCCCAATTAACATTCACCCTATTGCTGCGAGGTATGAAGCCGTTAACCCTGGCTCTGGAAAGTAGCTTGTTAGCTAAAGGGGTCGAAAGGGGTCGGAGTGAATTATCTAGCAGCCTGATCACTCCGAATTGATCAAAAATAAATCACTCCGACCCATTAGCTCGACCCATTAGCTATTGCCAGGTCGAATGGTTCCGCCCTTACGGCGGCTGACTTTTGGCAAACGCCAGGATGGCCGGCCCCCGGATGGCCGGCCCCGCCAAAAGTAACCAAGAGGTCTTGCCCCTTGCTTCCGGCTCGCCTGCGGCGGGTGCCCTCGCTCCTTCATC
>JAGGNC010000038.1 GCA_017886405.1 Pseudomonas sp.
GACGTGGATGTCGACACGGCCCAAGCGAGTAAACTTCAAGGCATTGGACAACAGGTTACTGACGATTTGCCTCACCCGAGTCGGGTCACCCAGCAGTTGGTAGGGCAGTTTTGGGTCGATTAGGCAGGTCAGTTCGACGCCAGGCGCGGCGTTCTGCGAAAGCAAACTGGCGGTTTCTTCGACCATGCTCGCCAGGTCAAAGGGAATCTTTTCCAGCTCCAGCTGCCCGGCTTCGAACTTAGACAGGTCAAGAATATCGTTGAGCAGTTCGACCAGCACCTTGCCGGAGTCGTGGGCAATCGACAGTTGCTGGCGTTGCTCGTTGTTCAACGGCCCGTCCAAGGACAGCGCGAGCATACCCAGTAGCCCATTGAGCGGGGTGCGAATCTCGTGACTCATGTTGGCCAAAAAGGCCGAGCGCGCCTGGGCCATGTCTAGCGCCTTGCGTTTAGCCGCTTCGAGGTCGTGGTTGGAGTCGAGCAGGCGGGTGTTAGCGGCTTCCAGCTGTTCGGTACGCGCCGAGACCATGTCTTCCAGTTCGGCCAGGTAGCGGGTCAGACGCGCTTCTGCGTCTTGGCGTTGGGCGATCTCACTGGCGATGCTGCTTAACTGACGGTTTGTGACGTCCACCAGTTCGCCGATCTCATCGCGCTCATGGTTGGGCGGGTAGGGCAGTTTGGTATGGTTGGGGCTGCGCAGGTCGCGCTCACTGAGCGCGCGGATAAAGCCGGTCAACGGCTTCGTCAGCATGAAGTAGAACACCACCAACAAAATTAGCGATAACAGCAGGCTGAGCGCGAACACGGTGAGTAGGGTTAGCAGTGAGCGGCGCAGGAAGTGGCTGCCAAACGCATAGGTGTCTACTTCCAGGCTCAGCTTGCCGAGTGCTTCATTGGGCGCGTGGCTAACGAACAGCGCTGTCTCGAAGTGCCGGCGCTGGCCGAATATGAAGTCACTGAGTACCCGGTAGCGGCTTTCCACGGCCGGTCGGCTCACGCTGGCCAGAGACAGCTGGTTGTTGTCGATGATTTGCGCGCTGATCACCGCAGGCGAGCGCAATAGGCCCAGTACCAGTTCCTGCGCCAGTTCGGCATCGATGTTATAGGCGATGCGCGCAGCAGGGTTGTGGCTGATTTCCATCAACGCATTAATCTGGCGGTTGATGGAGGCATCTTCGCTGGCATAATCGACGCCCACTTGGAAAATGCTCAGTGCTGTGCCGAGGATAAAGGCCACCAACACGGTCAAGCCAGCCTGTTTGAATGACAGGCGTTGGGGTAACGCTATATCCATATTAGCTAGTTGTTCTCGTGTTTAGTCGCCTGCCAAGCATAGCCCATCTGTATTGCCAGACGGCAGTGGCTAAATGGCTCGAAAACCTTGGAGTGTGTCGTGGATTCGCGTTTATGTGATTTTTTAGTACGGGCCGAGGGTGTGCTGGCTCGGCTGGAACCATTGTTGCCGGTTCAGCGCCCAGTAATAGACTGGAAAGATGGCCTGGCGGCACGCTGGCAGCGTGATGGGCGCAGCGGTTTTCTCGCGCCGCTCAAGGTCAGCTTGGATGTAAGCCTTGATGATTTAATCGGGGTGGATCGCCAGCGCAGTCAACTGGCGCGCAATACCCAGCAGTTTATGCAGGGCGTACCGGCCAACCATGCCTTGCTCTGGGGCGCGCGCGGAACCGGAAAATCATCGCTGGTGCGCGCGCTGTTAGCCGAGCATGCGACAGCGGGACTGCGTTTGATCGAAATCGAACGTGATCATCTGGCTGATCTGCCGCGGATCGTCGAACAGCTAGGTGATTTGCCCCAACGCTTTGTGCTGTTCTGCGACGACCTGTCGTTCGAGGCCGGCGAGGGAGATTACCGCATGCTGAAAACCGTGCTTGATGGTTCCCTGGAGCGTGCGCCGGACAATGTGCTGCTGTATGCCACCTCTAACCGTCGCCATTTATTGCCGGAAAAGCAGAGTGACAACGAGAATTGGCAGCGGGTCGATGGTGAGTTGCATCCTAACGAAGCGGTGGAAGACAAGATTGCCCTGTCTGATCGTTTTGGCCTGTGGCTGTCTTTCTATCCCTTTACCCAGGAACATTTCCTCGATGTGGTGCGTCACTGGATCGAAGTGCATGCCGCGCAGGCAGGTTTGCGCTGGCAGTGGCATGACGAGCTAGAAAAGGCTGCGATCCGCTGGGCGCTGGGGCGCGGTAACCGTAATGGTCGCTGCGCATACCAATTTGCCCGTGACTGGGTAGGGCTGCAGTTACTGAGCAAGACAGATGATTGTTAACTGGCCGGCTGTTGAGCTGGAGGCGCTAAAGAGCCCGGATTACCCGGGCTCTTGGCGGTTATAGGGGTGTCTATTCAAGTCGTTGTGGTCATCTTGGCAAGCATCTTCTGCTCGCCCGGCAATATACCTTGTACCGAGGCGCGTGCCCTGATCCGCGCATAATGCGCGCTCAGGTTGGGCCAGCGCTGTGCATCCAGTTGCTCACCACCATGCTGCATATTGATCAGCTGGCAGGCGAGAGCCAGATCGGCCAGGGTCAGGCTGTCACCCACCAAATACTCGGTTGTTCCTAACGTTTTTTCCAGGTAGTCGAAGTGCACGGGTAATTGCTCATGCAGCGCTTTCTGCACGGCCGCCTCGTCGCAGCGTTGGCCCATGCTCGGTTTCAACGCACGGTTACGGAACACGGTGAAGGTGCATAGCGGTGCCAGTTCATAGTCGGCGTATTTTTCCAGCCAACGCACCTGCGCGCGCTGCTGCGGGTTCTGCCCGAGCAGGCTAGCTTGCGGGTATTTCTCGTCGAGGTATTGGCAAATCACACTGGAATCAGCGAGGGCGAAGTCACCATCTTTCAGCGCCGGAATACGCCCCAGTGGACTCAGGTCGCGGTACCAGTCGGGCTGAGTGCCGAATGGCAGGATGATTTCAAGTTGATAGTCCAAGCCCTTTTCCGCGAGAAAAAGACGGACTTTACGGACGAAGGGCGACAGGGGGGCACCGTAAACAGTCAGGCTCATGTGTGGCACTCGTTGGCAGGGGTGTAGCGCGCAGGCTGCGCGCCGAAGGGGTTAGTCGTAAAGGGTCTTCTTTTTCCACTCGCTTTCGCCGCCCAGAGACTCAAGGCCTGCATCCAGCTCGCTTGGCGCATCGGTGGTGGGCTGGCTGCTTGCCAGAAGCATGGCATTGGCGCGCGCCAGTTGCTCTTCAAATTTTTTCAGGGCGTTCTGGTAGGGGGCAGGATCAGGTTGTTTGCGCAGATACTGCACGCCGCGCTCAAATGCTAAGCGTGCCTGCCCAGGCTGTCCCTGCTGCAGGGCCTGTTGGCCAAGGGTGCCGAAAAACTCGATGTGCACCTGGGTCAGCATATGGCGCACTTCTTTGAGCCAGTGTTTAGCCTCATTGGCCGTGATAATGCCGTCTTTGGCGCACCGGGTTAACTGAGCGTGAAGGTTCTCAAGCTGGAAGCGTACTTCCTTTGCCTTGGCTTCATTGAGAATGGGTTGCGGTGGGTTGTTTACTGCAATCGACTCGCCTTGGGCGATGAGCTTGCGCAGCTCTTCAATGCGGGTCTTGAGCGCGTTATTACTTTTATCCAAAGGCAGCACGCGCTCACTGAAGTGCAACTGCAGACGGCTTAGCAACAGCTTCAGTGCCGGGCTCATCAGTTGGCCGGGGAGGGCTTCGGCGAGGTCCGTGCTACGGCGCAGGCGATCGTTGAGGTCGGCTTTGATGCGTGCCTTCTCCAACTTGTTGTTCTCGACCATATGATTGATGTAGGTAATGGCGATCAATACGAAGATGCCAGAAACAATCAATATGGTTATCACGAGTGGGGACATAGGTGGAGCCTCTGATCACCGATCTTTTCCCCGAGTGTAGTGCCTTAGCTGGGAGGCTGATAGAGCTGCCCTGCATTCTGTGCCGAAGTCGTTGATTTTTAAAATTTTTTACATGGAGGTTGACGGGCCTGTAAAGGCTCCATAGAATGCGCGCCACTTCGTAGCGCAATGCCTAACGGCAAAACGTGATGAAGCCGGATAGAAGTTGTAGTTTCCGGGCTGCGTCCCCTTCGTCTAGTGGCCTAGGACACCGCCCTTTCACGGCGGTAACAGGGGTTCGAGTCCCCTAGGGGACGCCACTTCTTTAAGAAGTGCGCTGTTTTGAATTAGGTTGTTATAAAGCGGGAATAGCTCAGTTGGTAGAGCACGACCTTGCCAAGGTCGGGGTCGCGAGTTCGAGTCTCGTTTCCCGCTCCAGATTTAGGTCATTTGCTCAGGCAGATAACCGACAAGCTCCAAGGTCCCCTTCGTCTAGTGGCCTAGGACACCGCCCTTTCACGGCGGTAACAGGGGTT
>JAGGNC010000091.1 GCA_017886405.1 Pseudomonas sp.
GACCGTGACGGCAACCCGAATGTCACTGCCAGCGTGACCCGCGAAGTACTGCTGCTGGCGCGCTGGATGGCGGCAGACCTGTACCTGCGCGATGTCGATCAACTGACCGCTGAGTTGTCCATGCAACAGGCCAGCCCGGCATTAATGGCGCGTGTGGGCGAGAGTGCCGAACCTTACCGCAGCCTGCTTAAGCAGTTGCGTGAGCGCTTACGTGCCACTCGTAGCTGGGCGCAGGCTGCTTTGCATGAGCCGCTGCCGGCGCCGGCGGCGGTGTTGCAGGACAATCGCGACCTCTTTGAGCCTCTGCAGTGTTGCTATCAGTCGCTGCATGAATGTGGCATGGGCGTGATCGCCGATGGTCCGCTGTTGGACTGCCTACGCCGGGCGGCCATCTTTGGCCTGTTTTTGGTGCGTCTGGATGTGCGCCAGGACGCCAGTCGCCACGCCGCCGCCATGAGTGAAATTACCGATTACCTGGGACTTGGGCGTTACGCCGAGTGGGATGAAGAGGCGCGCCTGGCGTTTCTGCTGCAAGAGTTGGAAAGCCGCCGGCCGCTGTTGCCGGGGCATTTCAAGCCCAGTGGTGAAACCGAGGAGGTGCTGGCCACTTGCCGTGAAGTGGCCCGCGCGCCCGCTGCATCCCTAGGTTCCTACGTGATCTCCATGGCCGGAGCGGCCTCCGATGTGCTGGCGGTGCAACTGCTGCTCAAGGAAGCCGGGTTGCAACGGCCGATGCGCGTGGTGCCACTGTTTGAAACCCTGGCTGACTTGGATAACGCCGGCCCGGTGATCAGTCGGCTGCTGGCGCTGCATGGCTACCGCGCTCGCCTGCACGGGCCGCAGGAAGTGATGATCGGCTATTCCGACTCTGCTAAGGACGCCGGCACTACGGCTGCGGCCTGGGCGCAGTACCGCGCCCAGGAAACCCTGGTGCAGGTGTGCCGCGAGCAGGATGTTGAATTGCTGCTGTTCCACGGTCGCGGCGGCACGGTCGGGCGTGGTGGTGGTCCGGCCCATGCGGCGATTCTGTCGCAGCCGCCGGGTTCGGTGGCGGGGCGTTTCCGCACCACCGAGCAGGGTGAAATGATTCGTTTCAAATTTGGCCTGCCGGATATCGCCGAGCAAAACCTCAACCTTTACCTGGCGGCGGTACTAGAAGCCACCTTGCTGCCGCCACCCAGCCCGGAGCCGGCCTGGCGCGAGCTGATGGACAAGCTGGCCAGCGATGGCGTCAGCGCCTACCGCGCGGTAGTGCGCGAGCATCCGCAATTCGTCGCCTATTTCCGTCAGGCCACGCCGGAGCAGGAACTGGGTCGTTTGCCGCTCGGCAGTCGCCCGGCCAAGCGCCGCGAGGGTGGGGTGGAAAGCCTGCGCGCCATTCCGTGGATTTTCGCCTGGACCCAGACCCGCCTAATGCTGCCGGCCTGGCTGGGCTGGGAAGCGGCGTTGAACAATGCCTTGCAGCGCGGCGAAGGCGCGCTGCTCGGGCAGATGCGCGAGCACTGGCCGTTCTTTCGCACGCGCATCGACATGCTGGAAATGGTGCTGGCCAAGGCTGACGAATCCATTGCCCAGCTGTATGACGAGCGTTTAGTCGAGCCGTCCCTGCAACCATTAGGCGAGCATTTACGCGGCTTATTGTCGCAGGCGGTCGCTGCGGTTCTGGGGCTGACCGGTCAGTCGCAGCTTCTCGCGCACAGCCCGGAAACCCTGGAGTCGATCAGCGTGCGCAACACCTATCTAGACCCCTTGCACCTGCTGCAAGCCGAGCTGCTGGCACGCTCAAGATTACGTGACAATCAGGCCGACAGCCCTTTGGAACAAGCGTTGCTGGTCAGTGTGGCGGGTATTGCGGCCGGATTGCGCAACACCGGCTAGCGCATTGCAGAAGGTTATTGGCGCACGCGGCGGCCTGCCTGTAGTGCAGCACCGAAAGCTCTACCTGTCTGGGGCGCTCTTGGGCGTATCCGACTTTCGGTGGCTTGTGCGCTATGGGTGCGCTGTGTATCTTGATCGGCCTTTCGGCAATCTGGTCCATGCTGGCCGCGCTGCCTGAACCATTCTGAGATTGGCCCCAAGAGGCGAGTCCGACGCTTTTTTATTTGATTTTTGAGGAGCACATCGATGCGCGTGATTTTGCTGGGTGCGCCCGGTGCCGGTAAAGGTACCCAGGCTGGTTTTATCACCAAGAAATTTGGTATTCCGCAAATCTCCACCGGTGACATGCTGCGTGCTGCGGTCAAGGCCGGCACTGAGCTGGGTTTGATTGCCAAAGGCGTGATGGACAGCGGTGGCTTGGTCTCCGATGACTTGATCATCAACCTAGTCAAAGAGCGCATTGCCCAAGCCGATTGCGGCAATGGCTTTCTCTTCGATGGTTTCCCTCGCACTATTCCTCAGGCTGAAGCCCTCAAGGAAGCTGGCGTGGTTATCGACAACGTGGTTGAAATCGCGGTTGATGATGAAGAAATCGTCGGCCGTATCGCCGGTCGTCGCGTGCACCCGGCGTCGGGGCGCGTTTACCACACAGAATACAATCCACCAAAAGTAGCCGGTAAAGACGATGAAACCGCTGAAGAGCTGATCCAGCGCGAAGACGACAAAGAAGAAACCGTGCGCCATCGCCTCTCGGTTTATCATTCGCAGACCAAGCCACTGGTGGACTTCTACCAGAAGCTCGCAGCAAGCGACGGCATGCCAAAATACAGCGCGATTACCGGTGTTGGCTCGGTCGACGAGATCACTACCAAGGTGCTATCAGCGCTTAGCTAAAGTACTCCGCTGTTCCGTACGACGGCCCGTTTACGGGCCGTTAGCGTTTATACAGTGTGCCTTTCTCCACTCGGATAACTCGATGACCACTCTGCTGGCCCTGGATACTGCCACCGAAGCCTGCTCCGTTGCCCTGCTGCATGACGGCCAGGTGCTCAGTCATTACGAAGTGATTCCGCGCATGCATGCCCAGCGGCTGCTGCCGATGATCAAGCAGTTGCTGGCGGATGCCGGCGTGTCGCTGTCGGCGCTTGACGCAATTGCCTTTGGCCGTGGCCCGGGTGCGTTTACCGGCGTACGGATTGCCATCGGCGTGGTGCAGGGCCTGGCTTTTGCCCTGGAACGCCCGGTATTGCCGGTTTCCAACCTGGCCGTGCTGGCCCAGCGCAGCCTGCGCGAGCACGGCGCACAGCAGGTGGCAGCGGCCATTGATGCGCGCATGGATGAAGTCTACTGGGGCTGTTATCGCGCCGAGCAGGGTGAAATGCGCCTGGCCGGTGTCGAGGCGGTGTTGCCGCCTGAGCGCGCTAGCTTGCCGCTTGACGCTACGGGTGACTGGTTTGCCGCCGGCACTGGCTGGGGCACGTTTGCTGCGCGCATCCAGGTTACGGTTACTGGGCAGGATATGGCCATGCTGCCGCACGCTGAAGACCTGCTTAGCCTGGCCCGTTTTGCCTGGGCTCGTGGCGAAGGCGTCGCCGCCGACCTGGCGCAGCCGGTTTACCTGCGTGATCAGGTGGCAACGCCCAAGGCTGCGGTTTAACTCGCGATGCCAAGACGGTCTTTGACGCACCATCGCGCGCGTATCTGGTCGCGTTGGGTGGTGCTTGATTGCCAAGCTGCTCGGCGGGGGCTAGATTACTTCTACATCTATCCATCGTTGGCTAAACAGGCCGAGCATTAATTGATGCGTATCGACGGTTTTATCCCTTCTACGTTGCCAGACCGCAGTGCCCGCACGGGCTCTGCGGTTACGCCATTTCGCGAAGCGCAGCGCGAGATTGAGGCGCGTCGTGAACAGCCTGTATCCCCCTCCAGCAGGCAAGGTTTTGAACAGGTTCCCCAGGCACGTCAGATCGATGCGAGCAATTCCAGCAGCGACAGCCTGCCTGCTCGCCTGCAAGACCAGCTGTACCAGCCACCTCTGAATAATCGCGCCGCCCAGGCCCTGGCCAGCTACAGCTCAACCGCCAGCTTCGCCAGCGAGACGGATGCCCAGCAGTTAATGGGTATCGACCTCTACGCTTAACCTTTGCTCGTAAGATTGCTCAACGGCCTTCACATCAATGTTGCCTTATTACCTTGGTTGTCCGTCATGGAGTGAGCCTGCCTGGCGCGGTTCGTTGTACCCACAGGGCAGCCGCAGCGCTGACTTTCTGCCGCTGTATGGGCAAGTCTTCAATGCTGTTGAGGGTAATACCACCTTCTACGCGCCGCCTTCCGCCGAAACCGTGGCCCGCTGGGTCGAGCGTATGCCGGCGCATCTGCGTTTTTGCGCCAAGTTGCCGCGCGAGATCAGCCACGGTGGCGATCTGCGCGAGCAATTGGCGTCGGCTGAGAATTTTCGCCGTCTGTTGGCGCCGCTGGGC
>JAGGNC010000237.1 GCA_017886405.1 Pseudomonas sp.
ATCAACAAGGCTGATAGCTCTCGCCCTTGCTGAGGATCGCCCAGATAATCCGGGCGTTCTTGTTCGCCAAGGCGACCGTGGCGATGTTGGTATTGCGTCGGCACTGCACCTGCTGCACCCAGACGCTGCGCCTGTCGGTCTTGTCTTTACAAGCCCTGAGCGCCGAACGAGCACCATGGATAAACAGGGTGCGCAGGTAGGTATCACCCTTCTTGCTGATCGACCCCAGCTGGTTCTTGCCGCCGCTGGAGTGTTGACTCGGCACCAAGCCGAGCCAGGCCGCAAACTGCCGGGCGCTGCTAAATTGCTTTGCATCGCCTACGGCTGCGACGATGGCCGTGGCGCTGATTGGACCGATGCCTTCAACTTTCATCAGCCGTTGGCAGCGCTCATCACTGCGGGCTTGCTGCTGCAACACTTGGTCGAACCTGGACAGGCGTGCGTCGTGAGCGAACAACTCATCTTGCAGCTCTTTAAGCAGCTCGCGCATTTTGCCCGGTAAACCGTTGTCCGGCGTTTCCAGCGATTGCTGCAGCAACCGATGGGCGGCCGCGCCGCCGCGCTGGGCAATCACTAAACCGAACTCGCCGAGTAGCCCGCGAATCTCATTGACCAGCGCCGTACGCGCCCTGATCAACCGGCTTCTAATCCGGTGCAGCGACTGACCGGCCTGCTGTTCGGCGGTTTTTATCGGCACGAAACGCATGGTCGGCCGGCTGGCTGCTTCGCAAATCGCCTCGGCATCGTTGGCGTCGTTTTTACCGCTCTTGACGTAAGGCTTGACGAACTGCGGCGCAATCAAGCGGACCTGATGGCCCAGTTTAATCAGCTCGCGCGCCCAATAGTGCGAACCGCCGCAGGCCTCCATCGCCACCAAGCACGGCTCAACCTGGCGGAAGAAATCCAACATCTGCGCACGCTTGAGCTGCTTGCGGCATTTAACCTGTTCGTGGCTATCGACGCCGTGAACCTGAAAAACTTGCTTTGCTAAATCAACGCCAATTCGCTTAAGTTTCATTTGGACTTCTCCCTCTGGGATTGAGTGCTACACCCTCAGTCTGGCGCAATGACGCCGTAGGAGGGAGGAGTCCATTTCATTGCCCTACACTTTACGGCAGCAGAATGGTCGATCCGGTGGTGTGTCGCGCACTCAGGGCCGTTTGCGCCAGCGCGGCGTCCTTGAGTGCATAACGGTTGCTGATTTCCACCTGCAGCGCGCCGCTTTCGATCATGGCGAACAGCTCAGCGGCCATAGTTTGTAAGTGTTTCGGTGTATCGGCGTAGCTCGCCAGGGTCGGGCGGGTGACAAACAGCGAACCTTTCTGCGCGAGGATGCCCAGGTTGACGCCGCTGACTGCGCCGGAGGCATTGCCGAAGCTGACCAGCAGGCCGCGCGGCGCCACGCAATCGAGCGATGTTTCCCAGGTGTCCATGCCGACGCCGTCATAGACCACCGGGCATTTCTTGCCGTCGGTCAGCTCAAGCACGCGTTGGGCAACGTTTTCATGGCTGTAATCGATGGTTGCCCACGCGCCTTGTTGCATGGCTCGCGCCGCTTTTTCGGCCGAGCTGACGGTGCCGATTAGCTTGACTCCAAGCGCCTTGGCCCATTGGCAGGCCAGCGAGCCGACCCCGCCCGCCGCCGCATGGAACAGGATGGTTTCGCCGCCTTGCAGGGCAAAGGTTTGCCGAAATAGGTACTGCACGGTCAGGCCCTTGAGCATCACCGCTGCGGCTTGCTCGAAGCTGATTGCATCCGGCAGCTTCACCAGCTTTTCGGCGGGCAGCACATGCAGCTCGCTGTACGCGCCCAATGGCCCAGTGGCATAGGCCACACGGTCACCGACCTGAAAATCGCTCACGTGCAGGCCTACCGCCTCAATGATACCCGCGCCCTCAGCACCCAGGCCCGACGGCAGGGCCGGCGCTGGATACAGGCCGCTGCGAAAATAAGTGTCGATAAAGTTCAGGCCGATCGCCTGGTTCTGCACCCGCACTTCATGGGGGCCGGGCGCGCTTGGCTGGTAGCTGATGTAGTCGAGAACCTCGGGGCCGCCGTGGCGGCTGAACTGGATACGCATAGCCATTTTCATCTTCCTAAGCGATTGAAGGGATTGATGATGCCCGCATGGGCACAAAAGTGCCGTTATCCAATCGTTTCCATGGACCGGCGTCAACTGCGGTCGCGTGGCAGCAAATGCTATGCTGCTGCCGATTTCGCCGCTCAGCCCCCATGCTGCTGAGTGGTCTTACCTGCTTTCAAGGTGCCGCCGTGAGTGACCGTACTGAGGCCGTCAAAGCCTACCTGCTGGATCTGCAAGACCGTATCTGCACTGCCTTGCAAGCCGAAGATGGCGCTGCCGAATTCTTTGAGGATGCCTGGCAGCGCCCGGCCGGCGGCGGCGGTCGTACACGGGTAATGGAGAACGGCGCGCTGATAGAAAAGGGCGGGGTGAACTTCTCCCACGTATTCGGCGACAGCCTGCCGCCCTCCGCCAGCGCCCATCGCTCGGAGCTCGCCGGTCGCGGTTTTGAAGCCCTCGGCGTGTCACTGGTGATGCACCCGGAAAACCCCTACGTGCCGACTTCCCACGCTAACGTGCGCTTCTTTAGCGCCGAGAAAGAAGGCGAAGAACCGGTGTGGTGGTTCGGCGGCGGCTTCGACCTGACGCCCTATTACGGCAATGAAGAAGATTGCGCGCACTGGCATCAGGTCGCCCATGACGCCTGTGCGCCTTTCGGTGCTGAGGTCTACCCGAAGTTCAAAGCCTGGTGTGATCGCTACTTTTACCTCAAGCACCGTGACGAACCACGCGGTATCGGCGGGCTATTCTTCGATGACCTCAACCAGTGGGACTTCGACACCAGCTTCGCCTTTATGCGCGCCATTGGTGACGCCTATTTGGCCGCGTACCTGCCCATCGTGCAGCGCCGCAAGCTGACGCCTTACGGCGAACATGAGCGTGAATTCCAAGCCTTTCGACGCGGTCGTTACGTCGAGTTCAACCTGGTATACGACCGCGGTACCCTGTTCGGCCTGCAGTCCGGCGGGCGTACAGAGTCGATCCTGATGTCGCTGCCGCCGCAGGTGCGTTGGGGCTATGACTGGAAGCCCGAGCCGGGCAGTGAAGAAGCGCGGTTGACCGAGTATTTTTTGCAGGATCGCGACTGGCTTAATCAGGCGGGCCGTTAATGGACCGCTACGGCGTATTCGGCAACCCCATCGGCCACAGCAAGTCGCCGCTGATCCATCGCCTATTTGCCGCGCAGACTGGCGAGCAGCTGAGCTATGAGACCTTGCTCGCGCCGCTGGACGACTTCCCCGGCTTTGCCCGTGATTTCTTCGCCAGTGGCCTGGGCGCCAATGTCACCGTGCCGTTCAAGGAACAGGCGTTTGCGCTGGCCGACAGCCTGAGTGCCCGTGCCCAGCGCGCCGGCGCGGTGAATACCTTGAAGAAGCTCGCCGACGGCAGCCTGCTAGGGGATAACACCGATGGTGCCGGCCTGGTGCGGGATCTAACGGTCAATGCTGGGGTGTCACTCAAGGGTAAACGTATCTTGCTATTGGGCGCGGGCGGTGCGGTGCGCGGGGTGCTGGCGCCGCTGTTAGCCGAGCATCCTGCCGCATTGGTGATCGCCAACCGTACGCTGGTAAAAGCCGAGCAACTGGCCCGCGAATTTGCCGATCTGGGGCCGGTGGTCGCCAGCGGCTATGACTGGATCGATGCACCGGTGGACCTGATTATCAACGGGACCTCCGCCAGCCTGGCCGGCGAATTGCCGCCGATTGCGCCGAGCCTGATCGAACCGGGGCTTACCCTGTGTTACGACATGATGTACGGCAAAGACCTCACCGCCTTCAACCGCTGGGCCGCCGCGCATGGCGCGCTTCGCACCCTGGATGGCCTGGGCATGCTGGTCGAGCAGGCGGCGGAAGCCTTTGCTCTATGGCGCGACGTGCGCCCCGTTAGTGCGCCGGTGCTGGCCGAGTTGCGTCGCCTATTGGCCGAGGCCTAAGTGCCCGTGCAATTAAATGCGAATGAACTGGCGCAGATCAGCGCGCTGACGGTGCGTCACTATCAGGACTGCGCCGAAGACTTCCGCGCCGGCACCCGCGACCACGATGTCAGCCAGAATATCGCCGCCCTGCTCGCCCCTATCCAGGCGACTGCGCCCTACCAGATTCTTGATTTCGGCTGTGGACCGGGGCGCGACCTGCGTACCTTTAGCGCCATGGGCCACAGCGCCGTTGGCCTTGATGGTTGCGCGCGGTTTGTCGAAATGGCCCGCGCCGACAGTGGCTGCGAGGCCTGGCAGCAGGATTTTCTCGCCCTCGACTTGCCGGCC
>JAGGNC010000071.1 GCA_017886405.1 Pseudomonas sp.
TGCTGGCTGCTGGAAAAGAACCCTGGTACAGGCACGCAAACCAGCCCGGCATGCACTGCGGCCAGGTCCCAGAGTACCCAGTCAATGCCGTTATCAAGGGCCAGGGCGATACGCCGAGCGCCGAGTTGCTGCAGGTGTTGGCTGCGTACGTCGATCTCGGCTAATAACTGGGCATAACTCAGGCTTCGGCTGCCCTCACGCAAGGCGATGGCGTCACCAAGCGCGGCCAGGTGCTCGAAAAACGCTTTAGCGGCAGGCCACATCAGGCATCTCCTCCAGGGCATAGAACGCTTGGTGGGCAAGGCGTGGATAAGCGCCCAGTTGCAGCAGACGCTGGTGCCCGGCGTAGATATCGCCGGCCATCACCTGGGGTTGGTTATCGTAATAGGTGCCCCAGTCCGCCTGCTCATCGCCCATACAGTTGGCGCTGGCTGCGCCCAGGGCTACCGGCGTCAGGCCCAGGCGCTGGAAGCTGTTGAGCAGCGCGAGGGTGCCGGTGAAGGTCACCCAGCGGTAACCCAGCGCCACCAACAGGTCGGTTAGCGCAACGATCAGTAGCCGCGCTGCGCCGGGGCTGCCGGCGGCGAGGTTGCCGACCTCTATCAGTTGCGTGCGCGGCGGTGCATTCGTCACCCGCTGGGCGGCAATCACTTGTTCCGCCGGCTGTTCTAGGTAGCGCTCAAGAAACAGCGGGCCACTGCCAGCACTGCGTAAGCCCACCGCGCCGAGCAGTTGCCCGCTGCTGTCTTCCAAGCTCAGCAGGCAGGGCATGAAATGACGGATGTGAGCCTGATGCTGGGCGGCGAAGCGCTCGCCGATAAAGGCTTCAATACCTGCCCGGCGTGGGCTTTCACTATTGGCTAGGTACAGGCTGAGCGGTTGCTCGCGGCCGATCTGTGCAAGTGCAGTATTTTGATACACCCAAGGCAGCTCCATAAAAGGAACCTCATCTAAGAACTTGGGGTGAGTGTCTGCCTGCAGTCTTAACGCTAAATTAAGTCACAAAATTTTTGTCGCATTGGCCTTCGAGGGTATTTCATTGCTTGCGCTGTAGACGCAACAGCCCATAGCCTGCTGAAGCAGGTTTGATTTGCCCTGACCTTAAAACGCCAAAACGCTCGGAGATAGTGATGACTTCTATGAATACTGAGCAACAACTGGCGGCCCGTCTGGCCATTCTGGAAAACCCACAAGCGCAGGACTGCACGGTCTATCGCGCCGATGAACAGGACCCGGAAGCAGAGGAAGTGGATCTGGGTGATGCCAAAGTGCTGTTCTGCGGCCCGTTCGAGGCTCCGACCGATTGGGATGCGGCTGAGCGCGAAGATTATTTCGGTGACAGCGCGCCTGAGCTGTTCGTCAATGCGCGTATCGAATGTGAAGCCAAGCCCGGTTCCAAAAGCCATTTTGCGGCGGATATTGGTGACTATGTCGCGGCCCAGCCGGGCGAAGGTGAAGTGGTGATGTTCTATGTGCACGACTACCTAGAAGACGACAGCGGCTGCACCTACGTGCTGCTGCGGGATGAAGAAGTGCTGGAGTAACACCGTCACTACGCCGGGTTTCCTTATGAAACCCAGCGCCTTCTTTTAGCGGCCGTCCATCCGCTATTTACGCTGTAGTGCCGGGTTATTACCCGCGCCTGACTAATCGGGGCAACACTCTGTGCTTCTCAACCGATAAAGGACGCACGCACCTGGCCGCTAAAAAAATCCTCATGCTGGCCGGCGATTACCTCGAAGACTACGAAGTGATGGTGCCGTTTCAAGCCTTGCTGATGGTCGGTCACCAGGTGCGTACGCTTTGCCCGGACAAGACTGCCGGGCAAAGCGTACGCACCGCCATCCACGACTTTTAAGCTGAGCAAACTTACAGCGAAAAGCCAGGGCATAACGTCGTCCTGAATTTCGATTTCGCTCAGGTTAAAGCCGAAGACTCCGACGCCCTTGTGGTTCCGGGGGTGGGGCGAGCGCCGGAGTACCTGCGTTTAAATAAGCAGGTGCTGGTGCAGCGCTTTGATCAGGCTGGCAAGCCGATTGCTGCGGTCTGCCCTGCTGCGCAGGTGTTGGCCGCTGCAGGTGTATTGAAAGGGCGTGAGTGCGGCGCTTACCCAGCCTGCGCTCCGGAAGTGAAACTAGCGGGCGGGCAGTTTATCGACATCGCCGTGGACCAGACGCCTGTGTAGGGTAATCTGGTGACCGCTCCGGCTTGGCCGGCGCATCCGACCTGGCTGGCGGCGTTTCTCGGCCTGCTGGGCACGCAGATCACGCGATAAACTGCAAGGGCCAGTAAGCCCGTAGCCTGAATGAAATCCTGGGAACTCTTGCAGTGAGGGTCCCGGATTGCATCTGGGCTGCGCATATAATCAGGCTTGCCTGCAGAGCCCTTTCGTTGAGGGCCGCCATGTGCGAGCGCTATGTCAAAGCCGATCCGATTCTCTACGAGTCACGCGGCCGTTCGCTGCGCATTCGTGGTGTGGTCGCCACCCGGCGTCTGGAAAACCAGTTATGGGGCATCCTGCGCGAGATTGCCGAGGTCGAGGGCATGACCACTAATCAACTGATCACCAAGCTCTATGACGAGGTCATGGACTGCCGTGGCGAAGTGGTGAATTTCGCTTCTTTCCTAAGCGTTAGCTACGTTAGCACCCGCGCATTGGGCGTCTATCGAATCAGCCCAGGCTTGCATCATTTCCCGGCGCTGCTCCAGGTAGGTGGCGTGGTTGTAGGTGTCGCGTATTTCGTCGTCGTCATCATGGGCTAGCTGGCGTTCGATCCAGTCGCGGATATAGCTGCGTCTATTTAGCTCAGTGCTCAGCAGATGGCGGAAGCCGTGGCCGGTTTGGCGGCCTTTGTAGCCGACGTCTGCTAATGCCTTGTTGATGGTATTTTCACTCATTGGGCGATTGGTGGTGTTGCGCCCGGCAAATACCAAGGCATAACCCCCGGTCACTTCTTCAAGCTGGCGCAGTATCGCCACGGCTTGATGCGGCAATGGCACGATATGAGGGGGGCAGGGTTTCATGCGTGCTTTCGGGATTGTCCAGGTGGCGGCGTCTAGGTCGAACTCGGCCCAAGGAGCGGCGCGCAATTCACCGGGGCGAACGGCAGTGAGTACCAGCAGGCGAATGGCGTGGAGGGTCAGGGTATTGATGTTGGCCGCTTCGATCTTGCCCAGTAGTTCTGGCAACTCGGCAAGGGTGACGTGTGGGTGGTGCCGGGTTGCTGGGGCGTGGGCGGCGATTACGTCCAGATCGGTTGCCGGGTTCGCCTCGGCTGCCCCTTGCGCCGGGCCAAAGCGGAAAATCTGGCTTAGCCGTTGGCGGGTTTTCTTGGCGACGTTGTGCGCGCCCCGCGATTCGATCTTGCGAATAAGCGCGACTAGCTCAGGTCGGGTAATCGCTTGGGCAGGACGATGGCCGGGGGCGGGCAGTAAGTCCGACTCTAAATAAGCGGCGGCCTTATCGGCGGTGGACTTTGCCCAGCGTGGCGAACGGTACGCGTGCCATTCCCGCGCCAGTGTCTCGAAGGTTAGGCCGGTGATTGTCTGCGCCAGCTTGTTGGCTTTCTTCTGTTCGCCAGGGTCTATGCCTTCCAGCATGAGCTGACGAGCTTCGGCGCGTTTCTTGCCGGCGGCCACTAATGTCAGGTCGGGGTAGGGGCCGAATGACAGCGGCACCATCTCTTTGCCGCCGAATCTTTACTTGAGTCGCCATAGCTTGGAGTCGTTGGGCTTTATCTCCAGGTACAGCCCTTGGCCGTCAGTCAGCTTATAAAGCTTCTCTTGAGGCTTAGCCGTCTTGATTACTGAATCACTTAGGGGCGTGACTTTGCGCGGCATAGAGCATCATCGTAGGGTTGTCGGGGGCTGACCAAACTGGCGACAATCCTAAGAATGACCCTAAAGCTTTGGGCGTTCAGGGTATGGGTGAGGAATTTCAGGCAATAAAAAACCGGCTAAAGGGCCGGTTTTTTGGGGTTCTCAGGTCGTTTCGGTACGCTCTGAGACTATTAAATGGTGCCCCGGGGGAGACTCGAACTCCCACTTCTTTCGAAAACGGATTTTGAATCCGCCGCGTCTACCGGTTCCGCCACCGGGGCACAATGGCGGCGGATTATAGGGATGGTATTGCGGTTGGTCAATCCACTTGCGCTTAATCCTTGCACTTCAATGCTTTCAGGTCTCTTCAAGACTTCTGACGTGCCACCATTGTGTGCTGATGGCCCATTTCTGCCCGTTCGCAGCTGAGTCACGCCCATGCACGTTGGTGACGCAGCGGTGTAGCAA
>JAGGNC010000247.1 GCA_017886405.1 Pseudomonas sp.
GGCGCGAAGCCATTGCGCGCGATGGGGAATGCAGCGGGCCATGGGTCGTTCGGTGCGGGTGCGGTCAAAAATACCCGCGCCAACCAGCGTCCAGCCTGGCTGGTAATAGTGATGTTCACTGGGTTCGACTATGGCCATACGCAAGTGTGGGTCGCGTCGCAGCAGGCTGGCAGTCACCGCGCAACCGGCGGCCCCGCCACCGACTACAACGACGTCATAGCGCTGGGTGGGCGGCATGCTGCGTTGCGCAGTGGTGGCTGGCGCATTCTGCCAACGCTGCTCTAGGCGCGGGGCCAGGCCGCTGAGGTCATAGCCGTTGTTGTGCGCGGTCTTGAGCAGCACGTGCGGGTCAAGATGATGGGCTTCACTCAGCGCCCATAGCGTGGTGGAGCGTGTGCCGGTGCGACAGAACGCCAGCACCGGGCCGCGCACGTGGTTGAGCAGCTCGGTAAAAGCCCCAACCCGTTCATCGCTGATCTGCCCAGCGGTTACCGGCAGGAAGAAGTATTCAAGGCCACTCGCCAGCGCCGCCGCCTGCATCTCGGCTGAGCTGGGTTGGCCTTCACCTTCGCCATCGGGGCGGTTATTGATCACGCTGCGAAAACCGGCAGCGGCGAGGGTGCCCATGTCCGCTGGTTGCAGCTGCCCAGCGACGGCGATAAACGGGCTGAGGTGTTTTAGCGCATCCATGGTCAGTACCTCAGAGCACGTCGAGGGGGATTTTCAAGTAGCGCGTACCGTTGTTCTCGGCGGGCGGCAGTTGCCCCGCGCGCATGTTTATTTGCACCGCCGGTAGAATCAGCGTGGGCATGCCCAGCGTCGCATCACGGCTGCTGCGCATGGCGACAAAGCTGGCTTCATCGATCCCTTCATGCACATGCACATTGTGCGCGCGCTCTTCGGCAACGGTGGTTTGGTTGCGGAAATCATCGCGCCCCGGTGCCTTGTAGTCGTGGCACATAAACAGGCGGGTGCTGCCTGGCAAGGTGAACAGCTTGCGAATTGATTGGAACAAGGTGCGCGCATCGCCGCCGGGGAAGTCGCAACGCGCCGTGCCGTAATCCGGCATAAACAGGGTGTCACCGACAAAGCCGGCATCGCCGATCAGGTAGGTCATGCAAGCCGGCGTGTGCCCCGGCGTGTGCATCGCCTGGGCGGCTATGTTGCCTATTTGGAAGGTATCGCCATCTTTAAACAGGTGGTCGAACTGGCGACCATCGGTGGCGAACTCGGTGCCGGCGTTGAACAGTTTGCCAAAGGTATCCTGCACGATGGTGATGTTTTCACCAATCGCCAACCGGCCACCCAGTTCGCGTTTTAGATAGGGCGCTGCCGAGAGGTGGTCGGCATGCACGTGGGTTTCCAGCAGCCAATCCACCTTTAAAGCGTGCTCTTTTACAAAGTGGATCAGGCGATCGGCGCTGCTAAAGGAGGTGCGCCCGGATGCAGGGTCGTAATCCAACACCGAGTCAATAATGGCGCAGCGCTGGCTGCTGGGGTCGGTCACTACGTAGCTGTAAGTGAAGGTGGCAGGGTCAAAAAACGCGTCGACGTTGGCTTGCATGACTGTCTCCTAAACATACCCCATGGGGTATTTATTTACGGATCAGTGTAACTATTATTCGGTTCTATCTATAGATCAAAAAAGAATAAGCAGGGGCGTCAATGCTAGCCCTGGCTATGTGTTTCTTCAATGTCATGAAAACAAGGGATTTATAGGAGCCAAGAGGCTTGCAGAGGTAGGTTTGATTCACGTCAGACACCGCAGTTTTAAACGAGTGCGCTGTTAATGAATAAAACTGATTCGTGCTCGCCCGCATTACCCCCCGCTAACCGACAGACACGGCCTGAATGCTTGGGTTGAGCGTGCCTGAGGAGGCGCAAATACAGCGTCTCGATTACTGGCTGAGTGCTTCACTCCAGAGGCTCAGCTTCAGCTGATGCTGCTCGCCTGCCGCCAGAACGCGGATGTCGTCCATCACGTTGGCGTGCTCGATGCACAGCATGCCTTGCCAGTCCTCGGCGGCGAATTGTGAGAGGCGTTGCGCCTTGTCGATCCAGGGATTCCACAGCACGGCTGAATTTGAGCCGCTGCTGTGCAGGTGGATACGTCGTTGCCAGGCGAGGTCGAGGATGCTCAATTGGTTGGGTGTGTCGAGGTAGATGCGGTCGGTCTCGCCGTTGAAACACAGCGCCCCCTCTTGTTGATGGCGGGTTTGCCAATCTTCCAGGGTGTCGATGTAACGGCAGCCATGCAGGCCTTCGACACTGACCTGGCGAATATCGCTGACGGCAAAATAGCTGTGCAGCGCCTGGCTGATCGCCAGCGGCGTGTCACCCATGTTGCGACTGTGCAGTTCAAGGTGTAAGCGCTCATCCAGACGAATACGCAAGCGCAGTTCGGCGGCGTGGGGCCAGTCGGCCAAGGGTTGCGCGGCGCTGTCGTAGAAGAATTCGAGCTGGACACCGTCATCCTGGCTATCGATGCCCAGCAGTTGCCAGTCGAGGCTACGCACCAGGCCGTGGGCGGGTGCCTGAGCCGGCTGTTGGTACATGGCCTGCACGGCCGGCGGATTGCGTTGCAGGTTGCCGAACCACGGCCAGCAGACGGGCACACCTCCACGCACACCCTGGCCGCGCTGGTAGGCGGCCTGGGGACTCAGCCAGATCAGCGGAGGTTCGTCGTGGCGCCGGTAGTTGAGAATCTGGGCGCCTTGTTGGGCAACCAGGAGCTCGGCGTGGGCCGTGCGCAGCCGCCAGCAGGTCAGTTGATCGATCTCCAGCCGGTCTACCTGCGGCTGATGTGGGGCTGTGCGCATAGGGGCGCTCCGTCTACGTCTGATCGGCCTGAGTGTGAACCGCGCCCTAAACAAAGGCCAGCCGTGACGGCCTGATTCCCTGATCTGGCGCATTGTTGCCCCTTGCTTGCTGGCCTAGGCTGAAAGCAACTGGAGGAGGCTGCGATGAATAAAGGCTGGATAGCACTGCCGCTGTTGCTAGGCCTTGGTACTGCCCTATGGTGGTGGCAGCTGCCACAACCATTGCCGGTAGCGTTGTTGAGCGTGCAGCGTGGGGCCGTGGAAAGCTTGGTGGCCAATACGCGGGCGGGTACGCTCAAGGCTTGCCGCCGTAGCCATCTGTCCTTCAATCAGGGTGGTCGGGTCGAGCAGCGCCTAGTGAACGAGGGCCAGCGCGTGGCGGCGGGTGAAGTGCTGCTGCGCTTACGTCAGGTCGAGTTGCAGGCGCGGGTCGAGGAGGCACAGGCGCGCGGGCGGGGGCTGGCCAATCAACGTCAGCAGCGCTGCCTGCAGGCTGAGCTGGAGCAGCGTGATCACCGGCGTCTGGCCAGCTTGCAAGCGCGTCAGCTAGTGGCCGAGGATCGGGTCGATCAGAGCGCTACCCGTGCCCGCTTGGCAGCCCTGGCCTGCACTAGGGCGGCTTCGGCGCTAGAGGAAGCTGAAGCGAATTTGGCGCTGCAGCACGCGTTGTTGGATCAGACCACCTTGCGCGCACCTTTTGCCGGCATCGTCGCCGAGATCAACGGTGAGGTTGGTGAGTTTGTCACCCCCTCGCCACCGGGTATCCCGACGCCGCCAGCGGTGGATCTGATTGACGACAGTTGCCTGTATGTCGAGGCCCCCATCGACGAGGTGGATGCCGCGCAGGTGCAGCCCGGTATGCCGGTCCGTATCACCCTAGATGCTTTTCGCGGCCAGCACTTCAGTGGCCAGGTGCAGCGTGTTGCCCCCTTTGTACGTGACCTTGAGCGCCAGGCGCGCACGGCGGATGTGGAGGTGCGCTTCGAGCCGCTGCCGGACCAGCTGACCTTGTTGACGGGCTACAGCGCGGACGTGGAGGTCCTTCTGCAGCAGCGCCCCGATGCCCTGCGCATTCCTACCGAGAGCCTGTTGGAGGGCGAACGGGTGTTGCGTTACGACCCGCTGGCCGGAGTACTGCGCGAGGTCAGCCTGCGGCTAGGGCTGGCCAACTGGCGCTGGACCGAGGTGCTTGAAGGCCTCAGTGAGGGCGATCGGATTCTTGCCAGTCTGGAGCAGGAAGGTCTGGCCGACGGTGTGGCGGTGCGCCCAGAGGGTGAGGGCGAGCCATGATCCGTCTGAGTGCCGTGGGCCGCTGCTTTACCCTCGGTGAGCAGCAGGTTAAGGCCCTGGATGAGGTCGACCTGCAGGTAAACAAGGGCGAGTACCTGTCGGTGATGGGGCCGTCCGGTTCCGGCAAGTCGACCTTGCTGAATATTCTGGGTCTGCTCGATGCGCCAGATGCCGGCGAGTACTGGCTCAACGGCGAGGCTACCGCGAGCCTGAATGAGAACCGTCGTGCCGAGTTGCGGAGCCGGCATATCGGCTTCGTGTTTCAGTCCTACCACCTGATCTCGCGCCTGACCGCGCTGGAGAACATCGAGTTGCCCATGCTGCTGGCCGGCATCGAACCGGTTGAACGCCGGCGGCGCAGCGCGCGCCTGGTGGAGCGCTTGCAGCTCGGTGATCGGGTCACTCACCGACCAGGCGAATTGTCCGGCGGCCAGCGTCAACGAGTAGCCATCGCCCGGGCCATGGTCATGCAGCCGGCGCTGTTACTGGCCGACGAACCCACTGGCAATCTCGACAGTCACTCAGGTCGCGAGGTGCTGGCGTTGCTCGAAGAGCTTAATGCCGAGGGCCTGACCCTGCTGATGGTGACTCACGACGCCGCCCTCGGCGCCCGCGCCCGGCGCTGCCTGCGCATGTGCGACGGGCGCATTGTTGAAGATGTGCAACAGGTACCTGACGATGCGCGCGGCTGACGGCCTGGGTCTGATTCTCGGCGCCCTATCCGGGCACCGCTCGCGCAGCCTGATGTTGCTCCTGGCCATGGCCATTGGTGTGGTGGCGGTCAATCTGCTTACCGGTTTGGCCGAGGGTGCGCGTCAGTTTGTCATTGGGGAGTTCGCCATGCTCGGCCGCAACACCCTGATCGTGCTGCCCGGGCGCAAGGAAACCACGGGCGGCATGCCGCCGCTCACCGGCCTGGCGACCCGTGAGCTGACCTTGGGCGATACGCACGCTATCGGGCGCCTGCCTAGCGTGCGCCGGGTGGCGCCACTGCAGGCCGGGCAAGTGGAGGTGAGTGTCGGCAACCGGGTGCGCGAGGCGTTTACCTTGGGCACCAGTCACGAGTTCTTCGCCATCCGCCAGTTGCGCGTCGGTCAGGGCCAGGTGTTGCCGGCTCTACCGCTGGATCAGGCCGAGGCGGTCTGCGTCATAGGCGCACGACTGCGGCGTGAGCTATTCGGCCGCGAACCAGCCCTTGGCCAGTGGTTGCGCGCCGGCGACCGCCGCTTCCGGGTGGTGGGTATTCTGGCTGACCGCGGCGAGTCCCTTGGTATGGACTTTGGCGAGATGCTGATCATCCCGGTGGCCAGCGCGCAGGTGTTATTCAATCGCGAGGGCCTGTTCCGGGTATTTGCCGAGGTGCGTGGACCGCAACTGCTGGAGAGTGGCAAGCGGCAGGTACTGGCCAGCATCAAAGCGCGCCACGAAGGCAAGGAAGACGTCACTCTGATCAGTCAGGACAGTATGCTGGCTGCCTTCGATGGCATTCTCGGTGCCCTCGGTCTTGCCCTGGCCGGGATTGCCGCGATCAGCCTGCTGGTGGCTGGCATCCTGATCATGAATGTGACCTGGATCGCGGTGAATCAGCGCACCGCCGAAATCGGTTTGCTCAAGGCCCTGGGCGCAAGACCGGCGCAGGTGCGCCTGCTGTTTGTCGGCGAAGCCGCGCTGCTGTCCGTGATCGGCGGTTTGATTGGCCTAGGCTCGAGCGAGGCGCTGCTCTGGCTGGGTCGCCAACTCTGGGATATTCCGTTGCAGACACCGCTATGGGCGCGTTTAGGTTCCCTGTTGTTAGCGGCCAGTGCGGCCCTGCTGTTCGCCTGGTTGCCGGCCAGCCAGGCGGCGCGCATGGAGCCCCTGGCGGCCCTGCGCCCGCCGGGGGGCAGGGCATGAGCGTGGACGTCAGCCGGTCGCTAACGCCATGATGCGCTGGCAGGATGGCCTGCGGCTTAGTCTAGGTACCCTGACCAGCAGGCCGTTGCGCAGCCTGCTGACCCTGCTCGGGGTGGCCATCGGCATCGCGGCGGTGGTCTTGCTCACAGCCATGGGCGAGGGCATGCGGCTGTATGTGCTGGATAGCTTCTCCCAGTTCGGCACCCGGATCATTGCCATTCACCCGGGCAAGACTCAGACCGGCGGCCTGGGCAGTATCCTCAGCAGCGTGCGGCCGCTGACGCTGGCTGATGCCGAGAGCCTGCGCCGCCTGCCCCATGTGCAGGCGGTGGTGCCCCTTATTCAGGGCAGTGGTGATATCCAGTACGGTGTACGCAGTCGGCGTACCGAGATCATCGGCGGCGGTTATCAACTGGCCGAGGCCTGGGGCTTTCGCCTGGCGCTGGGGCAATTTCTGCCTGCGGCCCGTGACGGGCGCGCGCCGCCTCAGGTGGTCCTCGGGCATACACTGCGCCGCGAATTGTTCGGCGGTGCCAACCCCCTGGGTGAGCGGGTGCGGGTTGGCGGCATGCGTTTCCGGGTGGTCGGGGTGATCGAGGAAAAGGGCCAGCTGCTCGGCTTCGATCTCGACGATATTGCCTATATCCCGGTGGATTGGACGCAAAGTCTGTTCAACCGTGAGGGCCTGATGGAAATCAATGTGATGTTCACTGCCGGCACCAGCTCACAGCAGCTCAGCGGGCGAATTCGCCAGGCTCTGCGCGAGCGGCACGGCCGCGAAGATTTCAGCCTGACCACTCAAGACGACATGCTCGGCAGTCTGGATCGTATCCTCGGCACTCTGACCATCGCCATCGCCGCCTTGGGTGGCATCAGCCTGCTGGTGGGGGCGGTGGGTATCCTCACCATCATGACCACCACGGTGGCCGAGCGCACGGCAGAGATCGGTTTGCTGCGTGCCATCGGTGCGACACCGCGCCAGGTACTGGGCCTGTTTCTCCTTGAGGCGGCGTTGTTATCCCTGGCCGGCGGGGTGCTAGGCCTGCTGTTGATGGGGCTGTTGTTCGGGGTGTTGCTGCTCGCCCTGCCGGGCCTGCCACTTAGCCTTGCGCCGGGGTTTTTACTGATGGCGCTGGTGCTCTCGGCGCTGATCGGCCTGCTTGCTGGCATCGCCCCCGCCCGTCGTGCCGCACAGCTGCATCCGGTGGACGCGCTGCGCAGCGAATGACCGTGCAGAAAAAAGGCCAGCGTTGCGGCTGGCCTCGATCAGTGCTTGGCGGGTTACTTGCCGTACACCTGCTCCGGCAGCCAGGTAATCAGCCCAGGGTACTGGTAGGCAATCACCAGCAGCAGGATCTGGATCAGGATAAACGGCAGTACACCCTTATAGATGGTGCTGGTGGGCACAGAGGCCGGGGTAACGCCGCGCAGGTAAAACAGCGCGAAGCCGAATGGCGGGGTGAGGAAGGACGTCTGCAGGTTCAGCGCAATCATCACGCCCAGCCAGACCGGGTCCAGGCCCATGGCCAGCAGTACCGGGCCGACAATCGGTACCACCACAAAGGTGATCTCGATAAAGTCGAGGATAAAGCCGAGCAAAAAGATCACCACCATCACCAGGAAAAACGCGCCGAGCACGCCACCAGGTAACGAGGCGAACACGTCCTCGATCATCTCCTCGCCGCCGAAGCCGCGGAACACCAGGGAAAACAGCGACGCGCCGATCAGAATCATAAAGACCATGGCGCTGATCCCGGTGGTGCCGTAGACCACTTGGCGCAGCTGAGCGAAGTTCAGCTTGCCCTTGTAGGCGGCCAGCAACATGGCGCCCAGTGCGCCAAGCGCCGCCGCTTCGGTCGGGGTCGCGTAACCGGCGAGAATTGAGCCAAGCACCGCGCCGATCAGCAGCAGGGGTGGCACCAGCGCGTTGATCAGCTTGCCCCATTCAATCGGGCCGAGTTCTTCCTGCGGCAGGGCCGGCAACTTCTTCGGCTGGAAGATTGCCACGCCGATGATGTAGAGAATATACATGCTCACCAGCAGTAAGCCGGGGATCAGCGCACCGACGAATAGGTCACCCACCGACACGGTTTTTGGCGAGAAGATGCCCATCTTCAGCTGCGCCTGGGAGTAGGCGCTGGACATCACATCCCCCAGCAGTACCAGCACGATGGACGGTGGAATGATCTGCCCCAAGGTGCCGGTGGCGGCCAGGGTGCCGGTGGCAATCGCCGGGTCGTAACCCCGGCGCAGCATGGTCGGCAGTGCCAGCAAGCCCATGGTCACTACCGTCGCACCGACGATGCCAGTGCTGGCGGCCAGTAGCGCACCCACCACACACACGGAAATCGCCAAGCCGCCACGCAGGGTGCCGAACAGCCGTGACATCGACTCCAGCAGGTCTTCGGCGACCCTGGACTTCTCCAGCATCACCCCCATAAACACGAAGAGTGGCACCGCCAGCATGGTCTGGTTGTTCATGATGCCGAACAGGCGGTTGGGCAGGGCGCTCAGGTAGCCGCCATCGAAGGTGCCGGTGAGGATGCCGATACCGGCAAACAACAGCGATACGCCACCCAGGGTAAAGGCCACCGGGTAGCCGGCCATCAGGGCCGCACAGATGCTGATAAACAGCAGAATCGCCATCAACTCAGTCATGGGTCATCTCCACCGCTGACAGGCGACCAGTGAGGATATTGGCGGATTTGATCAAGTCAGAGATTCCTTGCAGTACCAGGCTGACCACCAGCACTAGGATGATGCTTTTTTGCAGGTAAACGAATTTCAGTCCGCCCGACTCGCTGGAACCTTCAAAGGTCGACCAGGCGTTGGTCACGTAATCCCAGCTGGTCCAGCCAAGGAATAAGCAAACCGGCAGCAGAAACAGCAGGGTGCCGAGGCTGTCGACCAGGGCTTTACGCCGTGGACTGAACCGCTGATAGAAGATATCGACCCGCACATGACCGTTGCGCTGCAACACCCAGGCGGCGGCGCCCATAAAGACCATGGCGTGGCCATAGAGCACGGCTTCCTGCAGGGCGGTTGCGCCGATGCCGAAACCGTAGCGCAGGATCACCACGATGGCGGTGCCGAGCACCAGAAATAGGGTCAACCAGGCGCAAGCTTTGCCCAAATTGGCATTAAATGAATCGATCAGGCGAGTTAGGCCGAGCAGCAGAGGCGGTTTCTCGGACATGATGAGTCCTTATGGTTATAGGCTTTGTGGGCAGGTCAGCGATTTTAGGCAGGCCCGCGTAAATGCGGCAATGGCACTACAACTTTAGTCGTATCCGCTAGGCTTGAGGGACAATTACCCCTATGTTAATCAAGCGTGGTGTGGCCGCAGCGATCTTGTGGTCAGACCAATACAACAACAAGGAGCATTGCATGAAACGTCGCCAAATTCTCGCCATCGCCGGTGTAGGCCTTGCAGCCACGGCCTTGGCCGGCTGCAAACAAGAAGCTGAAATCGCCGGTAAGCCCCAAGAAGGCGCGGGTACTGAAACCTTCAGCTGGAAAATGGTCACGTCTTGGCCGAAGAACTTCCCCGGCGTTGGCGTCGGTGCCGAGCGCTTCGCCACGCTGGTTGAAGACATGAGCAATGGCCGCTTGAAGGTCAAGGTCTATGCCGCTGGTGAGCTGGTGCCGGCGCTGGAAGTATTCGATGCAGTGAGCCGCGGCACCGCAGAAATGGGCCACGGCGCGCCTTACTACTGGAAAGGTAAGGTGCCGGCTGCGCAGTTCTTCTGCGCCCTGCCATTTGGCCCTAACGCTCAGGAAATGAACGCCTGGCTACACAAGGGCGGCGGCATGCAGTTGTGGGAAGAAACCTACAAGCCGTTCGGCGTGCTGCCGATGGCCTGTGGTGCAACCGGTGTGCAAACCGCAGGTTGGTTCAACAAGGAAATCAACAGTGTTGACGACTTCCAAGGCCTGAAGATGCGCACCCCAGGCCTGGGCGGCGAAGTGCTGACCAAGATGGGCGGCACGGTGGTGAACATGCCGGCGGGTGAAATCTTTACCGCGCTGCAAACCGGTGCCATCGACGCCACCGAGTGGATCGGTCCCTACAACGACCAGGCCTTGGGCCTGCACAAAGCCGCCAAGTACTACTACACACCGGGCTGGCAAGAGCCGAACGTGACCTTCGAGCTTGATGTCAACATCAAGGCTTGGGAAACCCTGCCGGCGGACCTGCAAGCCATCGTCCGCGCTGCTGCTCGCGATGTGAACGCCGATATGCTCGACGACTACAACGCCCGCAACATGGAGGCGTTGGAGCAGCTTAAGGGCGAGGGCGTGGAAGTGCGCCGCCTGCCGGATGATGTGCTAGCTAAGCTGAAAACCGTGGCGGCCGAAGTGGTCGACGCCAGCGCGGCGGCTGATCCGGTCGCGAGTAAGGTCTGGGCCCAGCAGAAGGCTTATCTGCAGCGTCTGTATGACTATGCCGAGGTGAGCGAGAAGGATATCTACAACATCCGCGGCTGACCTAGAACCAGTCTCGGATCTGCTGCGCGTCGGCGATACTGGGTTAACAACAGCCTCGGCAAGCCGCTTGCGGCTAACGCGCTGTAGCGCGACCCGAAGGGCGAGTGAAACGAGTAATGCTCATTTACAACCAGTAAACTCGCGTGCGAGCCCAGTCCGCTTCCTCGGCGTTTTGACTAGCCGGAGGCTGTTACTAACGTAGCGCCTTGCCTCGCTCTAGCTCGCAAGATCAGCAACAGGTTCTTAGCACACAGCAAAACGCCGGCTCTTGAGCCGGCGTTTTGGTTTTTGCGGTCTAGCGGCGTGCGGGTACCGACCGGGTGCGGCCGCTGCCGTCGATGGCGACAAACACGAACACCGCCTCAGTGACCTTGCGCCATTCGCTGGACAGTGGATCGTCGCTCCACACTTCCACCAGCATCTTGATTGAGCTGCGCCCGACATCTACCGTTTGCGTATAGAAAGACAGTTGCGCGCCCACTGCCACAGGCACCAGGAAGGTCATACGATCAATAGCGACCGTCGCCACGCGGCCCCCCGCCACTTTGCTGGCCATCGCGGTACCGGCCAGGTCCATCTGCGAAACCAGCCAGCCACCGTAGATATCGCCAAAACCGTTAGTTTCACGCGGAAGGGCGGTGATCTGCAAAGCCAGGTCACCTTGCGGGATAGGGTCTTCCTGTTCTAAATCGTGCATTGGTAGGCTCGCTGCGCGGTTGTTGTTATTAGCGCGTTGCGGGACTTGGCGGTGGCAGCGAGTCAGGCTCTGCTGCTATCGCGGGTAGGCCCAGCAGGCCCGCGGGAGTGCGGGCGCAGCAAGTATAGCGACTCGCCAGTCGCAAGGCGACCATAGTGCTGGGTCGTTTGGGCTTTGTTGCGGGTAAAGGGACTGCTAGAAATAATAACGACGTTCATCTAACTGTCACATTGGTTACATACAGTCGTCATACGGCCTACAGATACTTGGCCCCGTTCAATCCAACACTAGCTTTTCAGGAGTAAGGCATGAAACTTAAGCGTTTGATGGCGGCCATGACTTTTGTCGCCGCTGGCGTGGCTGCTGCCACTGCAGTTGCTGCTGTCGACCCGGCTCTGCCGAGCTACACCAAGACTTCCGGCGTATCGGGCAACCTGTCCAGCGTGGGTTCCGATTCTCTGGCCAACCTGATGACTCTGTGGGCTGAAGAGTTCAAAAAGGAATACCCGAACGTCAACATCCAGATCCAGGCCGCCGGTTCTTCTACTGCGCCACCTGCGCTGACTGAAGGCACCGCCACCATGGGCCCGATGAGCCGTGAAATGAAGGACTCTGAGGTCCAGGCGTTTGAAGAAAAGTATGGCTACAAGCCAACTAAAGTGCCGGTTGCGATCGACGCCCTGGCGGTATTTGTGCACAAAGATAACCCGATCAAAAGCCTGGACCTGGCTCAGGTTGACGCCATCTTCTCCAGCACTCGTCTGTGCGGCGGCGCTACCGACATCAAAACCTGGGGCGACCTGGGCATGACGGGCGAGTGGGCGGCCAAGCCGATCCAGCTGTTCGGTCGTAACTCGGTATCCGGTACGTATGGCTACTTTAAAGAAGCAGCCCTGTGCAAAGGCGACTTCAAGGCCAATGTAAACGAGCAGCCGGGTTCGGCTTCAGTGGTGCAATCGATCTCGAGCACCATCAATGCCATCGGCTACGCGGGCATCGGTTACAAGACTTCAAGCGTGAAGACTGTGCCCTTGTCGAAAAAAGGCGGCGAAGCCTTTGACGCTAACGAAGAAAACGCCCTGTCTGGCAAGTTTCCAATGGCCCGTTTCTTCTACGTCTACGTCAACAAGGCGCCTAACAAGCCGCTGAGCCCGTTGGACGCCGAGTTCCTCAAGCTGGTGCTGTCTAAGCAAGGCCAGGAAGTGGTCGTCAAAGACGGCTACATCCCGCTGCCGAGCAAAGTGGCTGCGAAAGCCATCAAGGAGCTGGGCCTGGAGTAATCCCGGTAATGGCAAGGACGCCTAAGTAAGTCACACGCCCGCCTTCGTCTACGATAGGTGGGCGTTGCTTTGTCAAAGCGCTGTAACTTTTCTGTCATATAAAGCGGCTAGACTTGCCGCGCAGATAGCGACAGAACTGACTATGGCGCGCTCATGGCTGTGCAGAGACGCTCTTACGTATGAATGACTTGGCTAGTGAAACCATGACCGCCACATCTAAACCTCTCGGGCTGGACTTTAATACCCCGGCCCTGCAGCGCAGGCGCCGTTTGCGCGCACTGAAAGATAGGGTTGCCCGCTGGGCGATTTCCTTCGGTGGCATGGCGGTGCTTGGCGCTATTACCCTGATCTTTTTCTATCTGGCCTACGTAGTCCTGCCGATGTTCCAAGGCGCAAGCCTGGACAGCCGCAAGCCGGTACAGGTCGCCTGGTTAAATGAAGCCGCCGCGCCACTGCTGCTGACGCTAGAAGAGCAGAACCAGGTGGCTATGCGCCTGGATCAGAGCGGCCAGGTGCAGTTCTTCGACGCGAAGAAAATGCAGCCGCTGAGCAAGCTGCAGCTGCCGATTCCAGCGGATGCGCGGATTACCTCGCTCGGCCAGGACCAGCCGGGCAGCAACCGTATTGCCTTGGGTTTATCCAATGGCCAGGTGCTGGTGTTTCAGCATACCTACAAGCTCAGTTACCCGAATGATGTGCAAGTCGTCACGCCAAAAATTGAGTACCCGTTCGGCGAAGCGCCGATGCAGCTCGACGTCCAGGGCCGCGAGCTAGATCACCTCGGCCTGAGCTTGAACGGCGGCACCCTGATGCTGGCGGGTTCCACTGGCGCTGAGCTGCACGTGCTGAGTCTGGGCCGTGAAGAAAACATGATGACCGGCGAGGTAACCCTCAGTCAGGAGCGTATCGCCCTGCCGCAGATCGCCGAGCCGATTAAGGCGCTGATCATCGATCCACGGCATATGTGGATGTATGTGATCAACGGTCGTGCCACAGCAGATGTCTTCGACATGCGCAGTAAAACGCTGAATGGCCGCTACAAGCTGCTGGCGGATGCCAAGCTGGACGTCAGCAATGCCACGCCGCTGCTCGGTGGTATCTCACTGCTGATCGGTGATAGCGCTGGCGGTATTGGTCAGTGGTTTATGGTGCGCGAAGACGATGGCAAGGCATCGCTGACGTCGATTCGCAATTTCCAGTTGGCCGACAGCCCGATCATCCAGATTATTCCTGAGGAGCGGCGCAAGGGTTTCTTCGCCTTGGATGCCAAAGGCAACCTGGGTATTTTCCACAGCACCGCGCACCGCACCCTGCTGGTCGAGCCGGTCGCCGAGGGTCAGGCCCTGATGGCCCTGTCGCCGCGCGCCAACCGCGTACTGGTCGAGAGCGAAGGCCAGTTGCAGCGCCTGATTATCGACAACCCACACCCGGAAATTTCTTGGAGCTCACTGTGGGGCAAGGTCTGGTATGAGAACTATGACGCGCCCGGTTACGTCTGGCAGTCGACCTCTGCCAGCACCGATAACGAACCCAAGCTGAGTCTTGCGCCACTGGCCTTTGGTACCCTGAAAGCGGCCTTTTACGCCATGCTCGTGGCGACACCTCTGGCCATCGCGGCGGCGTTGTATACCGCCTATTTCATGGCCCCGGTGCTGCGTCGCAAGATCAAACCAGTGATTGAGCTGATGGAGGCGCTGCCGACGGTGATTCTCGGTTTCTTCGCCGGCCTGTTCCTCGCGCCCTATTTGGAAAACCACCTGCCGGGCATCTTCAGCCTGCTGATTTTTACCCCAATCGGCATCATGCTAACCGGTTACCTGTGGAGTCGTTTGCCCGAATCAATCCGTTTGAGCGTACCGGATGGCTGGGAATCGGTGCTGTTGATCCCAGTAGTCCTTGCGGTTGGCTATGTCTCGCTGGCCATGAGCGGGCATCTGGAAAGCTGGCTGTTCGACGGCAATATGCGCCTGTGGCTGAGCAATGACTTAGGCATCAACTTCGATCAGCGCAATGCGCTGGTGGTTGGCCTGGCCATGGGTTTTGCGGTGATTCCGACGATCTTCTCGATTGCCGAAGATGCGGTGTTCAGCGTGCCTAAGAGTCTGACCTTTGGCTCACTGGCCCTCGGTGCCACGCCGTGGCAGACCCTGATGCGGGTGGTGCTTCTGACTGCCAGCCCGGGCATCTTCTCGGCGGTAATGATTGGCATGGGTCGCGCTGTCGGCGAAACCATGATCGTGCTGATGGCCACCGGCAACACCGCAATCATGGACATGAACATCTTTGAAGGGATGCGCACTCTGGCGGCCAACGTGGCGGTGGAAATGCCTGAGTCGGATGTCGGTGGGACCCACTACCGCGTGCTGTTCCTCTCGGCACTGGTGCTGCTTGGTTTCACCTTTTTCATGAATACCCTGGCAGAAGTGGTGCGCCAGCGTCTGCGCGTCAAGTACGCCTCGCTCTAAGGTCTTGGAAGGTATATGTCCGTGAAACAGAACAACCTGAATGCCTGGTTCAAGAGCGGTACGCCGTGGATCTGGATGAATGCCGGTGCGGTGTCGATCGCGGTGATCATGACCCTGGGTCTGATGATGGTGATTGCCGTGCGTGGCCTCGGCCACTTCTGGCCAGCGGATGTCGTTGAAGTTAGCTACCAAATCCCGGGGCAGGAATCCCGTTTGATGGCCGGCGAAATTAGCCGCAGTGAAGAAGTACCACGCGCGCGCTTGGCCGCTTCCGGGATGCCGGTGGATGCAGCCGGCGGCGAGTTTATGACCCGCGAGCTGCTTAAGGTCGGTAACCGTGATCTGTATGGCGCAGATTTCTCGTGGGTGGTCAGCGAATGGCTGAGCAACACCAGTACTCCGGAAAACCTTGTCGTGCTGGAGCGCCGTGAGTGGGGTAACTTCTACGGCTACTTGGTCAACGTCAAAGAAAATGGCGAGCTGGTTGCGGAAGGTGATACCAGCTGGTCGGCACTGCAAGAACGGATTGCCCGCGTCGAAACGCTGCACACACAACTGGTACGCTTGGAAAAGAAAGACATTGGCCGAATCAACGCCGGGCTTGAGCGCATCCGTTTACAAACCCGCAGGTTGGAGCTGCAAGGCAACCTGACCGAAGTGGCTCAAGCTGAGTTGGATGCCGAACGCGCGCAGTGGGATGCCGAATACAAAGTGCTGGAAACCGAGTTGATTGCGCTTAACCAAGCCTTCAACCGTGACAGCGTAACGGTGCGCAGCACCGAGGGTCGCGAAATCACCTTGACCTTGGGCAAAGTGGTGCGGGCTTTCCAGCCCAATGCCATGGGTAACCTGGACAAGCTCGGCTTCTACTTCGCCAAACTGTGGGAATTCGTCAGCGACGAGCCGCGAGAGGCGAATACCGAGGGCGGCATCTTCCCGGCCATCTTCGGCACCGTGATGATGACTATGATCATGGCCGTGATTGTTACCCCGTTCGGTGTGGTGGCGGCTATTTACCTGCGCGAATACGCCAAGCAAGGACCCTTGACTCGGGTGATCCGCATTGCCGTCAACAACCTCGCCGGTGTACCGGCGATTGTCTACGGCGTGTTTGGCTTAGGCTTTTTCGTCTACGTGCTGGGCGGTTCGCTCGATAGCTTGTTCTTCCCAGAGTCGGCACCGGCGCCGACCTTTGGTACCCCAGGCTTGCTGTGGGCGTCGCTAACCCTGGCGATTCTGACCTTGCCGGTGGTGATTGTGGCCACTGAAGAAGGACTGGCACGGATTCCACGCGCTGTGCGTGAGGGCTCATTGGCCCTTGGTGCAACCAAGGTGGAAACCCTCTGGCGTGTAGTGCTGCCGATGGCCAGCCCAGCGATGATGACCGGCCTGATTCTCGCCGTAGCGCGCGCTGCAGGTGAAGTAGCGCCGCTGATGCTGGTGGGCGTGATCAAGCTGGCGCCAAGCCTGCCTGTAGACGGTAACTACCCGTACCTGCACCTGGATCAAAAGATCATGCACTTGGGCTTCCACATCTACGACGTCGGCTTCCAGAGCCC
>JAGGNC010000317.1 GCA_017886405.1 Pseudomonas sp.
TGCGCCTGAATCGCAGACTCATGTGCCGATGATCATGTGGTTATCGCCGACCGCTTATAGTCATTGGGGCATCGACAAGGGCTGCATGCAGGGCAAGCTGCATGACCCTGACCTCAGCCACGACAACATCTTTCATTGATTACTGGGCTTGTTCGCGGTGCAAAGCAGCGTTTACCAGCCGGGCTTGGATAGGGTTAGCCGTTGTCGGCCGCTTGGCGTGGTCAGTGCTCACTAACGGGTATACCTAGGATGATATCGCCGTTAGTTGCGACAGCTGTTCTGTTAGCAATTGCCAAGGCGCTGCACCGGGGGAGGGGGTGTCAGGCGTGCAATTACAGCCCACCTTTCACTAACCCCCTTATGTAGCTTCTTGGTTCTTGCGGCATTCAGCGGCGCGGTGCGTAGGCAAATACGTCGGCGTGCATCTGCTGAGCCTCCATACCGGCCTCGACCAGCGCATCCAAGGTGGCATAAACCATAGTGGGTGATCCGCTGGCATAGACGTGCAGCGCGCTAAGATCAGTAAAGTCCTCATTCACCGCCTCGTGCAGCAGGCCGCATCGTCCCTGCCAGCCACACTGGTCACTGACAACCTGATGCAGGAACAGATTGGGCACTTGCTGCCACTGCGCCCAATGTTCCAATGCGTAAAAGTCCTCCGGACGGCGTGCGCCCCAGTAGAGGTGCACCGGATGGGCAAAGCCGGTAGTGCGCAGATGTTCGATCAGGCTATGCATCTGCGCCATGCCAGTACCCGCGGCAATCAGCACCAGCGGTCCATTGGGCAGCTCGGCCAGGTGGGTATCGCCGAACGGCATTTTTATCCGCACCATGCCGGTGCTGCGCAGTCGAGCAAGCAAATCAACGGTAGCTTCATCGCGGGCCAGCACATGCAGTTCCAACTCGCGACCACAGTGCGGTGCCGACGCCAAGGAAAAAGCGGCGTAATCATCGCCGTCGCGCTGCAGCAGCAGATATTGACCGGCGTGATAACGCGGAACCTTGCCCGCGGGCGCTTGCAGGCGCAGACGAAACACATCGCCACCTAGGTCATCACAGGCAACGACCTGGCAAGCGAGTTCGAGCACCGGCAACTCACTGGGTGCCAGCACGCCATCCCAATGCAGTACACAGTCCTCTAACGGTTCTGCTAAGCAGGTGAATAGCTCGCCTTCGCTCAGTTCAACCCCGCCCTGTTGCACGCGGCCTTCAACCAGCAGCGCTGCGCAGACATGGCAATTACCATTACGACAGCTCTGCGGGCAGTCGTAACCTAGACGCCGCGCCGCATCGAGAATGCGCTCGTGGGGCTGTACCGTAAGCACGGCACCTGAAGGATTCAGGGTGACTTTCATCAATCAATTCCCAACTCAGACCACAGCGCATCGACACGCTGCTTGACCGCTTCATCCTGAACGATAGCTCGGCCCCACTCACGGCTGGTTTCCCCGGGCCATTTGTGGGTGGCGTCTAGGCCCATCTTCGATCCAAGGCCAGAGATCGGCGAGGCGAAGTCGAGATAATCGATCGGCGTGTTGTCGATCAGCACCGTGTCACGCTTGGGGTCCATGCGTGTAGTAATCGCCCAGATCACGTCATTCCAGTCCCGTGCGTTGATATCGTCGTCGGTGACGATAACGAATTTGGTGTACATGAACTGGCGCAGGAAAGACCAGACACCAAGCATCACGCGCTTAGCGTGGCCGGGGTACTGCTTCTTGATGGTCACCACCGCCATGCGGTAAGAGCAGCCTTCCGGCGGCAGATAGAAGTCGACGATCTCGGGGTACTGCTTTTGCAAAATCGGCACGAACACTTCATTTAGCGCCACGCCAAGAATCGCCGGCTCGTCTGGTGGGCGCCCCGTGTAGGTGCTGTGATAAATCGGTTTTTGCCGACGGGTAATGCGCTCCACGGTAAACACCGGGAAGCTGTCCACCTCGTTGTAGTAACCGGTGTGATCGCCATACGGGCCTTCCGGAGCCATCTCGCCCGGATGAATCACTCCTTCAAGAACGATTTCGGCACTGGCCGGGACCTGCAAATCACTGCCACGACACTTCACCAACTCGGTTCTGTTGCCACGCAGCAGGCCAGCAAAGGCATATTCAGACAAGGTATCCGGCACCGGCGTGACCGCACCGAGAATGGTCGCAGGGTCGGCACCCAGCGCCACGGCCACCGGATAGGGCCGATCCGGGTATTTCTGGCACCAGTCACGGAAATCTAACGCGCCGCCACGGTGGCTCAGCCAGCGCATGATCAGCTTGTTGCGGCCGATCACCTGCTGGCGATAGATGCCGAGGTTCTGCCGCTCTTTATTCGGACCCTTGGTGACGGTCAGGCCCCAGGTGATTAGCGGGCCAACATCGCCGGGCCAGCAGGTCTGCACCGGCAGCTTACCGAGATCAACATCGTCGCCTTCTTCGATCACTTCCTGGCACGGCGCATCTTTCAGCACCTTAGGCGCCATGGCCAATACCTTGCGGAAAATCGGCAACTTCGACCAGGCATCCTTCAGCCCTTTCGGCGGGTCGGGTTCCTTGAGAAAGGCCAGCAGCTTGCCGATTTCGCGCAGCTCACTGACTTCTTCCGCGCCCATGCCCAAGGCTACACGCTTGGGTGTACCGAATAGATTACCGAGCACCGGCATATCGAACCCGATAGGATTTTCGAACAGCAATGCCGGCCCGCCTTTACGCAGGGTGCGGTCGCAGATTTCGGTCATGTCCAGCACAGGGGAAACCGGCGTATGAATACGCTTGAGCTCACCACGCGCTTCCAGGCCGCGAATAAAATCGCGCAGGTCACGATACTGCATGCAGGTGCCTCGTTTCGGGCGGAGCAATAGGGCCGCAAAGTTTAGCGCCGAACTCGGTCTTTCAGAAGTGAAAGCCAATATCCAGAGAGACAAAAGCCGGGCTTGCCCGGCTTTTTTTGCAGCACGCGGAGCGTCTTACTTGCGCTTCATCGACTGGAAGAACTCTTCGTTCGTCTTGGTCGCTTTCAACTTGTCGGTGAGGAACTCGATGGCGGCAATTTCGTCCATCGGGTGCAGCAACTTACGCAGAATCCACATCCGCTGCAGTTCGTCATCGGCGGTCAACAGTTCTTCGCGACGGGTACCGGCGCGGTTGATGTTGATCGCAGGGAACACGCGCTTTTCAGCGATACGACGGTCCAGCGGCAGCTCCATGTTGCCCGTGCCTTTGAACTCTTCGTAGATCACTTCATCCATCTTCGAACCGGTTTCAACCAGCGCGGTGGCGATGATGGTCAGCGAACCGCCTTCCTCGATGTTCCGCGCGGCGCCGAAGAAGCGTTTCGGCTTCTCCAGGGCGTGGGCGTCAACACCACCTGTCAGCACCTTGCCAGAACTCGGGATCACGGTGTTGTAGGCACGCGCCAGACGGGTGATGGAGTCGAGCAGGATGACCACGTCTTTCTTGTGCTCGACCAAGCGCTTGGCCTTCTCGATGACCATTTCGGCAACCTGCACGTGGCGGGTTGGCGGTTCGTCGAAGGTCGAGGCAACCACTTCGCCGCGCACGGTACGCTGCATCTCGGTCACTTCTTCCGGGCGCTCGTCGATCAACAGAACGATCAAGTGGCACTCGGGGTTGTTGCGCGCAATATTGGCCGCGATGTTCTGCAGCATGATGGTTTTGCCGGCTTTCGGCGGCGCCACGATCAGGCCGCGCTGGCCTTTACCTATAGGTGCGCAAAGATCGATCACCCGGCCGGTGATGTCTTCGGTGGAGCCGTTACCGGCTTCCATGACCAGACGCTTGGTGGGGAACAACGGCGTCAGGTTTTCAAAAAGAATTTTGTTCTTGGCGTTTTCCGGGCGGTCATAGTTGATCGTGTCAACCTTGAGCAGCGCGAAGTAACGCTCGCCTTCTTTCGGCGGGCGGATCTTGCCGACGATGGTATCGCCTGTGCGCAAGTTGAAGCGGCGGATCTGGCTCGGCGAGACGTAGATGTCATCGGGGCCAGCAAGGTACGAGGCATCCGCAGAGCGGAGAAAGCCGAAACCGTCCTGGAGAATCTCCAGCACGCCATCACCGGAGATTTCCTCACCGCTTTTAGCGTGTTTTTTCAACAGGGAGAAAATCACGTCCTGCTTGCGCGAACGAGCCATGTTTTCCAGGCCCTGTTGTTCGGCGAGTTCCAGCAGTTCGGTAATCGGCTTTTGCTTGAGTTCGGTCAGATTCATAGGAATGACGTAATCATGAAGGAGGGGAAATAAGCTACTTAGCTTGGGAGGCCGTGCCGTTGGGTAGGCGAATTAGTCGCCTGCTTTTGTATCGAAAGATTCGAAGGGAATGCGACGGCGACGGCTTGCAGGGGGCTGCATAGGAAATGCAGCGAGGCCGAATGTAACACCAGCTTTATCAGCACGTCTAGCCTTAGGACAGAAAAAACCCCGCGATGTGCGGGGCTTTCAGAGCAATCACCGTCTAAACGCGACTTAAATGTTGCTGTCGAGGAAGGCCGCCAGCTGCGACTTGGACAATGCACCCACTTTGGTGGCCTCAACGTTGCCGTTCTTGAACAGCATCAGGGTCGGAATGCCACGCACACCAAACTTCGGAGGAGTGTCTTGGTTTTCGTCGATGTTCAGCTTGCAGACCTTAAGTTTGCCCTGATAGGTCTGGGCGATCTCATCGAGTACCGGCGCGATCATCTTGCACGGGCCGCACCACTCAGCCCAGTAGTCGACCAGAACCGGACCTTCGGCCTGGAGAACATCTTGGTCGAAGCTAGCATCGCTGACGTTTGTGATGAATTCGCTCATGGAAGTCTCCGTGTCTGAGGCAAAAGTTGGCGCCACTATAGCCCGGCTTTACCTGCACAGGAAGGCGGAGGCAATTGAGCTTCTCTATGAAGTGGCCACAAACCAGCCACTTTGATGCTTGCGTGATAATTTATTCAGACAGCCAGCAAGCCAACTATGCCGCTGCATGCGCCACAGTACAGCGCTATTAGCGTGCGCATGCGGTATCAGTATGCGTTGGCGAGGCCTGGCTATCGTGGCACGATGGTGCAGTTAAGCAATGAGATGTTTCAGCCATGCCGCATACCCCTGCCGAGTCTTTCCCTTTGATTGCAGCTATCGACCTAGGCTCCAACAGCTTCCACATGGTGCTGGCCAAAGCCGATCATGGCGAGATCCGCATCCTCGAACGCCTTGGCGACAAAGTTCAACTGGCTGCTGATATCGACGAGCAGCGCATGCTCAGTGAAGAGGCCATGCAGCGTGGGCTCGAGTGCCTGCGCCGCTTCGCCCAGCTAACGGCCAACCTCCCAGACGGCGCAGTGCGCGTGGTCGGCACCAACGCGTTGCGTGAAGCACGCAATCGCGGTGAATTTATCCGCCGCGCCGAAGAGATTCTTGGCCACCCGGTTGAGGTGATTTCCGGCCGTGAAGAGGCCCGACTGATTTACCTCGGCGTCTCCCATAGTATTTCCGACACCCCCGGCAAGCGCCTAGTCGTCGATATTGGTGGTGGCAGTACCGAGTTCATCATCGGCCAACGCTTCGAGCCGCTGCTGCGCGAGAGCCTGCAGATGGGCTGCGTGAGCTTTACCCAACGTTTTTTCAAAGACGGCAAAATCACTCCAGCGCGCTATGCACAGGCTTACACCGCAGCGCGTTTGGAGATCATGGGCATTGAGCACGCCCTACGCCGTCTCGGCTGGGAAGACGCCGTGGGTGCGTCCGGTACGATTAAGGCCATCGGGTTGACCATTCAAGCGGCCGGCCTCGGCTCAGGGGAAGTCAACGCAGAAGGGCTGGCTTGGCTGAAGCGTAAGGTACTTAAGGTTGGAGAGGCAGAAAAGCTCGATCTCGACGGTATCAAACCTGATCGGCGCGGCATTTTCCCCGCAGGCTTGGCGATTCTTGAAGCCATCTTTGACGCCTGCGATATCCAGCGCATGAGCCACTCCGAAGGTGCGTTGCGTGAAGGCGTGCTGTTCGACCTGCTCGGTCGCCACCAGCATGAAGACGTGCGCGAACGCACCCTCAGCTCGTTGATGGAGCGCTACCACGTCGATCTGGACCAGGCGGCGCGGGTGGAAAGCAAAGCGCTTTCAGTCCTGGAAAAAGTGGCCGCCGATTGGCAATTGCAAGACGATTGGCACCGCGAATTACTCAGGTGGGCGGCCAAGGTGCATGAAGTGGGCTTGGATATCGCCCACTACCAGTACCACAAACATGGTGCCTACCTGATCGAACACTCTGACCTGTCCGGTTTCTCACGCCAGGACCAGCAAATGCTCGCCCTTTTGGTGCGCGGCCATCGGCGCAATATCCCCAAGGACAAGTTCGCCGACTTCGGCCGCGAAGGGATCAAGCTGATCCGCCTGTGCGTGCTGCTGCGCTTTGCCATCCTGTTCCACCACATCCGTGGCAGCCAGGAAATGCCTAGCGTGCAACTCAAGGCCCACGAACAGAGCCTGGAGATTAACTTCCCAGAAGGCTGGCTGGAAAATAACCCGCTGACCCAGGCGGATTTCACCCTGGAAGCGGAGTGGCTCAAGCGCATTGATATCGAACTGAACGTTTACTGAGGCTGCACCCGAACGGCGTAGCCTCGGCAATCGCTAACGGGCGTTGATCAGCGGCCCAGTCAGCTTCTCCAGCAGGCCCGCCTGTGCATTGCGCGGGTTTTGGTTGCCGCTCGGGCTGGTACGCAGGTAACGCCCGTCCGACTGCAGCACCCAGGCTTGGGTGTTGTCGCTCAGGTAGCTTTCCAACTCTTTCTTGACCCGCAGAATCAGCTTCTTACCCTCAACCGGGAAGCACGTTTCCACGCGCCTATCGAGGTTGCGCTCCATCCAGTCGGCACTCGACAGATATATCTGCTCTTCGCCGCCATTTAAGAAGTAGAACACCCGCGTGTGCTCGAGGAAGCGGCCAATGATCGAGCGCACCTGAATATTGTGCGAGACCCCGGCGATACCCGGACGCAGGCAGCACATACCGCGCACCACTAGGTCGATCTTCACCCCGGTTTGGCTGGCTTTGTACAACGCGCGGATGATCTTCGGATCAGTCAGCGAGTTGAATTTGGCGATGATATGCCCCGATTTACCCTCGGCCGCCTGGGCGGTTTCGCGGGCGATCATATCGAGCAGGGTTTTTTTCAGGGTAAACGGTGCATGCAGCAGCTTTTTCATGCGCAGGGTCTTACCCATGCCGATCAACTGACTGAACAACTTAGACACGTCCTCACACAGCGCCGCGTCGGCCGTCAACAGGCTGTAGTCGGTGTACAGCTTGGCGTTACCCGCGTGATAATTACCCGTACCCAGGTGCGCGTAGCGAACAATATCGCCGCTCTCACGCCGCAGAATCAGCATCATCTTGGCGTGGGTTTTAAAGCCAACCACGCCGTAGATCACCACCGCGCCGGCAGCCTGGAGGCGGCTGGCCAGCGCCAGGTTGGACTCCTCATCAAAGCGCGCACGCAACTCGATAACAGCAGTAACCTCTTTGCCGTTGCGCGCCGCATCCACCAGCGCATCGACGATTTCCGAGTTAGCTCCAGAGCGGTACAGGGTCTGCTTGATCGCCAGTACGTGCGGGTCTTTCGCCGCCTGACGCAGCAGATCGACCACCGGAGTAAACGACTCGAAAGGGTGCAGCAAGAGGATGTCCTGCTTACTGATCACGCTGAAAATGTTCTCGCTGTTTTGCAGCAGCTTGGGAATTACCGGAGTAAACGGCTTGTACTGCAACTCCGGGTGACTCTCCAAGCCGGTAATGCTGAATAGGCGCGTCAGGTTGACCGGGCCGTTGACTCGATATAGCTCCGCCTCGGTCAGGTTGAACTGCTTAAGCAGGTAATCCAGCAGCGGCCGTGGGCAGGTGTCCACCACTTCCAGGCGCACCGCATCGCCGTAACGACGACTGAACAGCTCGCCACGCAGGGCGCGGGCCAGGTCTTCAACATCCTCGGTGTCCATCGACAGGTCGGCGTTACGGGTCAGACGGAACTGGTAGCAACCCTTGACCTTCATGCCCTGGAATAGGTCATCGGCGTGGGCATGGATCATTGAGGATAAGAACACGTAGTTGTCGCCGGGACCGCCGACATCCTCCGGCACCTTGATGATGCGCGGCAGCAGGCGCGGGGCCGGGATGATCGCCAAACCGGAATCGCGACCAAAGGCGTCGACGCCCTCCAGCTCGACAATAAAGTTCAGGCTCTTGTTCACCAGCAGGGGGAACGGATGCGTCGGGTCGAGGCCGATCGGTGTAATGATCGGCGCGATCTCATCGCGAAAATAACGCCGCACCCACGCCTTGTGCTTGGCCGTCCAGAAGCGCCGACGAATAAAGTTGACGTTATGCTTGGCCAGCGCCGGGAACAGGGTGTCGTTGAGAATCGCGTACTGCCGCTCGACCTGCTCATGCACCAGCTCGGCAATCCGCGCCAGCGCTTGGTGCGGCTGCAAACCGTCGGCGCCGGCCTGCTCGCGGGCGAAGTTGATCTGCTTCTTCAGGCCAGCGACCCGAATCTCGAAGAACTCATCGAGGTTGCTGGAGAAAATCAGCAAAAATTTCAGCCGTTCCAGCAACGGATAGGACTCATCCAGCGCCTGCTCCAGCACGCGGATATTGAATTGCAGCTGCGACAGCTCGCGATGGATATACAGGCTGCTGTCATCCAAGTTGTGCACCACCACAGGCGCCGGGGTGGCCGGCGCCGGAGCTTCGATGACAAGCGGTGCCACGGCTACAACCTCGTCGACGACCGGCTGGGCGTCTGCCAATTCAGGGGTGCTGAGTCCTTCGGTGTTCATTGAAAAGTCCCGGAGGGGCTATTGCCCCTGTTTCAGTAGTTCTGCCGCGCGCACGGCGAAATAAGTCAGGATGCCATCGGCACCGGCACGTTTAAAGGCGGTGAGTGATTCAAGAATCACTGCCTCGCCCAACCAACCATTCTGGATAGCCGCCATATGCATGGCGTACTCACCACTGACCTGATAGACAAAGGTGGGCACTTTGAATTCTGCTTTCACCCGCCAAAGTATGTCCAGATAAGGCATGCCCGGCTTGACCATGACCATGTCCGCGCCTTCAGCCAGATCGGCGGCCACTTCATGCAGGGCTTCGTCGCCATTGGCCGGGTCCATCTGGTAGCTGGCCTTGTTAGCCTTGCCCAGATTCGCCGCTGAACCCACCGCATCGCGGAACGGACCGTAGTAGGCACTGGCATATTTGGCCGAGTAAGCCATGATGCGCACAGTGGTGTGATCGGCCAGCTCCAGTGCCTCGCGGATCGCCTGCACACGGCCATCCATCATGTCCGAGGGCGCCACCACCTGGGCACCCGCGGCGGCATGCGACAGCGCCTGCTTGACCAGCGCATCGACGGTAATGTCGTTCTGCACATAGCCGTCGGCATCGAGAATGCCGTCCTGGCCATGGGTGGTAAACGGATCCAGCGCCACGTCACTGATCACGCCCAATTCGGGGAATTTTGCGCGCAGGGCACGAATCGCACGCTGGGCGATGCCGTCCGGATTCCAGGCTTCTTCACCCAGCAGTGATTTCTTTTCCAGCGGCGTCACCGGAAACAGCGCCAGCGCCGGGATACCCAAGGCCACCCAGTGCTCAGCTTCTTTGAGCAGCAGGTCGATGGACAGGCGCTCGACGCCCGGCATCGAGGCAATCGCTTCGCGGCGGTTTTCGCCGTCGAGAACAAACACCGGCAGAATCAGGTCATCGACACTGAGGCGATTCTCGCGCACCAAGCGCCGGGAAAAATCATCACGGCGATTGCGACGCAGACGAGTGGCGGGAAACAGGCGATTGGCGGGGGTAAAACTCACAACAGACTCCGAAGCCCGAGGCACGGGCAAGTGTGACAGTTATAAGCGGACATTATGACCAAAGTATGACAGCGCACGACAGCGCTGCGATCGCTTGCCGCACGCCTAGCCAGAATAGCGCCGCGATTATTGCGCAGATATGTTGATAACACATGGGGCAAGCCGGCTTTGTGGGACTAAAACGACCACCAAGGCTGGGCCTAGCAGCGACCTAAGCCTAGGCAGGCACGGCACCTTGCCCACGCGGCGCACACAACAGCAACACCCAGCGCAGTGGCTACTGCGGTAGTAGATCCATATCCACAGCATTCTGCGCATGGTGCACACGATGATTAGACGGGGTTATAAGCAGCCACTCGAACCAACCCTGTTTGGGGATGTGCCGGGTGTGCACCGAAAACGGATACAGCAGATTCAGCGCCATCGGCAGTTAGAAGGTCCACGGCGGTCGACTGCACACCGGCACTGAGGCTGTTGATTGCATCAGCGAAGCGGTAGGTGCTGAGCCCGCGCCAACGATCGACTAAAAGCGCCAGGGCAATCAGTGAAAAAGAATAAGAGCATGGCATTGAGGATGTAATTCATAGTCTGGCCTGAACGTGATATTACTCAGCGCATCCTAGGCTTATGCTTAGCCTGCTTGGCGACACAGGACGCCAAGGCAAGAGGCTTTCGGCGTCAATACCGGGCTCGCCTCAACTGCCGGCCTAGACAACCTGAATGACATGCTTACTGGAGAACGTGATGAACAAGAAAGTCGCGGTGATTCTTTCCGGCTGTGGCGTCTACGACGGTGCGGAAATCTATGAAAGCGTGATCACTCTGCTGCGGCTCGACCAGCGTGGCGCGGCCGTACAATGCTTTGCCCCCAACGTGCCGCAACTGCATGTGGTGGATCACTACAGCGGCGATGAGATGGACGAGACGCGCAACGTACTGGTGGAGTCGGCGCGTATCGCCCGGGGCAAGATCAAGGACGTCAAAGAACTGCATGTCGGTGACTTCGATGCGCTGATCATGCCTGGCGGCTTCGGTGCGGCGAAAAATCTCTCAGACTTTGCCATCAGCGGCGCCAACTGCACGGTACAGCCGGATGTGTTGAACGCCACCCAGGCCTTTTTCAAGGCAGGCAAGCCGGTGGGCATGATGTGTATTGCACCGGCGCTGGCAGCAAAGATTTTCGGTACGGGCGTAATCTGCACCATCGGCAACGACCATGAAACCGCCGCCACCCTGGTGCAGATGGGCGCAGAACACCATGAGTGCGACGTCAGCGAGATTGTCGAAGACGCCGAGCGCAAGCTGGTGACTACCCCGGCCTATATGCTCGCTCAATCGATCAGCGAAGCCGCATCGGGTATCAACAAACTGGTGGATCGAGTATTGGAGCTCAGCCACCCGGCCTGACAGGCCGATTAGAAACGACCTCTCAAGCGGCTGGGTCAGACGCATAGCACGTCGAATCTGCCAATGCGCGCGGCAGTCCGGCCGCGCCACTGGTCAGACCGATCGCAATACGTCAGGTTGATCACCCTTTCACCCAGGCATGCCTACTCATGAGCAATCCACCTTTCGAGCTCACCGACGAGTTGCAGCAGGCGGTGAGCAGCTTCTTCCAGCGCATCCCGTTTAACCAGATGCTGGGCATCGAGCTCGACGAGCTCAGCACCCAGCGCGTGACCATGCACCTGCCGATGAAACCCGAGCTGATCGGCAACTTTATGCACGGCATATTGCATGGCGGGGTGATTTCTTCACTGCTGGATGTGGCCGGCGGGGCCATGGCGCTGATCGGCGCCTTCGACAAGCACCAACACCTGTCCAGCACCGAGCGCATGGCGCGGCTGTCGAAACTCGGCACCATCGACCTGCGCATTGATTACCTGCGCCCCGGCCGTGGCCAACGCTTTACCGCCAGCGCAGTTTTACTGCGCAGCGGCAACAAAGTCGCGGTGGTGCGCAGTGAATTGCACAGCGATGACGGCACTCTGGTCGCGGTCGGCACCGGCACTTACCTGTGCGGCTAAGCGTCAGGCCTGGCGCTGCAGGCGCGTGAGAATTCGATCCAGCGAATTGGCGAACGCCTGCTTGTCGCGCTCGCCATAAGGCGGCTGACCACCGCCGACCTGCCCCGACTCACGCAATTCGGTAAACAGGTTACGCACCGCCAGTTTGTCACCCATGTTGCGTTCATCAAACTCACGGCCCCTTGGATCAAGGGCGGCCACCCCCTTCTTCACCAGGCGATCAGCCAACGGCACATCGCTGCAGATCACCAGCTCACCCGGCACGGCATGTTCCACCAGGTAATCATCGGCTGCATCCGGGCCACTGGGCACCACGATCAGGCGCACGCAGCTATACGCCGGTTTAATCTGCGCTTGACCGGCCACCAGCACCACCTCGAAACCTCGCTTGAGGGCGAATTTAACCACCTGATCCTTGGCAGGCTTTGGGCAGGCATCGGCATCAATCCAGACTCGCATTGCGCAGCATTCCCCGTCAGTGGCAAAGCCGGCATGGTAAGCCATGCCGGCAACCGCGAGACGCTTAAACCGCAAGCCGACGCTGGGTACTTAACCAACTGCGACTGAAGAGCAGGACAATCGCTACCAGCGCCGCGGCCTGCGCTGCAAGGCCGTAGGCGTCTGCATGAATACCCAGCCAGCTGAACTCAAAAAATGGCACAGGGTGCGTGGCCAGCACGCCGGCTTCCTGCAAGGCCGCAATGCCATGCCCGGCGAATACCACCGAGAGCGCGCAGAGCAGGATCGCGTTAGCGCCAAAGAAAGTGGCCAGAGGCAGTTTGCGCGAACCGCGCAAAATCACCCACGCCAGCCCGAGTAGCAGCAGCAGAGCGGCTGCCGCGCCGGCGAGGACCATGCCATGGCCGTGCGGCCCCGCCTGCAGCCAGAGCGTCTCGTAAAACAGAATGACTTCGAATAACTCGCGGTACACCGAGAAGAATGCCAGCACGGCAAAACCAAAGCGGCCGCTGCTGCCAACCAGACTGCGTTTAATGTAATCCTGCCAGGCTGCAGCATGCCGACGATCATGCATCCACACCCCGAGCCAGAGCACCATGACGCAGGCGAACAGTGCCGTTATGCCTTCCAATAGCTCGCGCTGAGCACCACTGACGTCGATCAGGTAAGCCGCCAACGCCCAAGTACCCACCCCCGCCAGCAAAGCTAGGCCCCAACCAAGGTGCACACTGCGCATGGCCTGCTGCTGACCGGTGTTACGCAGAAACGCGAGAATAGCCGCCAACACCAGAATCGTTTCAAGACCCTCGCGCAGCAGGATCAGCAGGCTGGAAAAAAAACTCAACGACGACGATAAACCCTTGCTGTCGAGTAGAGCAGCCGCCTTGCTCAGTTCAACCTTGGCCTGCTCCAGACGCTGTGCGGCCTGGGCCACGGAACCTGAATCCTGCAGGGTCTGACGGTAGGCCATCAAGGCTCGCTCGGCAGTCTTGCGCTGGACCGGATCGACATTGTTCAAAGCCCCTTCAACCAACTCGAAGCCTTCCAAATAGGCCGCCACCGACAGCGCATAGGCCTGCTCGCGCTGGCCATCACGGTATGCGCTCAGGCTGCGCTCCAGCATCGTTTGGGTATGTGTAATCAACTGCTGCGGGCCGCGCTGCTGCGCCGGCGGCTGAGCACGCTGAGCACGGAACCGCGCAGCGGCAGCTTCGCCTTGCTCTGCGGCAACCTCGGCAGGGGTCATGGCGGCCAACGCAGCCAAACTCATCGGCGCGCCCGGTTCAATAGGCGCGGCACTGAAGCCGGCGATATAGCTAGCCAAGTCCCAGCGCTGGCGCTCGTCCAGCTGATCGGCATAGGCCGCCATATCGGTGCCCTCAATGCCAAGGCCGATGGTGTTGTACAGGTCATACAGACTCAGCCGGTTGAGTCGCGCCTGATCACGCAAATTTGCCGGTGGCGGCTGCAGACCGATACCTGCCGACCCGTCGCCCGCACCGCTGGCGCCATGGCAAACGCTGCAATGCTGGGCAAATAACGGGGCACCCCGACTCGGCTCGGGGGTGCTGGCAGGCGCTTGGCGCACTGCGTAAGCCTGGGCCAAGATGGCAGCCAATTGACGGGCCTGTTGCGCCACCACAACCCCCTCTTCACGCTGCTCGATAGCCTGTCGCAGGCCAATCACACCCTGCTCCAGTTCTGCGCGCTCAGCACGCGCCGGCAGCGCAACGATCACCCCTTGCAGTACCGTCAGAAACTCCAGCTGCTCACGGTACTCCCCAACATCAGTGACCTGACCATTGGCCACGGTGGCCGGGTAGTCGGCACCGAGGTAGCCCAGTAGGTGCAGCGCTTGCGCGGCACCCTCGACGGGCGCAGCGATAACAGTCAGGCTGCACAGTGCCAACACGGGCAACAACAACCAACTGCAGTAACGCAATACGGAAGTCATATAAGAGTAAATCCCAAATACGAATGAATGACGTTTCATTGTCATCCTCTCGGTGACTTTCCTCAACTACATATCCACCAAGACCCGCGACCGATTGCCGCAATGCTCAGGAGTAACCCGATGAGTTTTTCACAACGCCTGGAAGAACCGGCCCACGTTCTTGTCTGCGGTGCCAGCCGTGGCATCGGCCTGGCACTGACCGCGCAGTTGTTGGCACGCGAAGATATAGCTGAGGTCTGGGCGGTCGCCCGCCAGGCCAGCCAGTCGGCTGAGTTGCAGGCGTTGGCCGCCCAACACGGCGAGCGTTTGCACTGCCTAGATGTAGACGTCTGCGATGAGCAGGCATTGGCTGAGCTGGCCGCACAGCTGCGCGTGGCGGTGCCGCGCCTGCACCTGCTGCTGTGCACGGTGGGAATTCTGCAGCAAGGCGCGGCAAAGGCAGAAAAAGGCCTGGCCCAGATAAACCTGCAAGGCTTGCTGGCAACCTTTCAGGTCAATAGTTTTGCGCCGATTCTGCTGCTCAAGCACTTGCTGCCCCTGCTCCGCGGCAAACACCCCTGCACGGTAGCGGCGTTATCGGCGCGGGTCGGTTCGATCGGCGACAACCGCCTGGGTGGCTGGTACAGCTACCGCGCCAGTAAGGCGGCGCTGAATCAGCTGCTGCATACGGCCAGCATCGAACTGAGCCGACTCAACCCCAACAGCTGCGTGCTCAGCCTGCACCCCGGCACCACCGACACCGAGCTATCGAAACCCTTTCAGGCCAATGTGCCGGCAGAGCAGCTGTTCACCGCCGACTATGCCGCCGAATGCCTGCTGGCGCAGGTTGAACGACACGGGCCAGAACAGACCGGCACCTTCTGGGGCTGGGATGGCGAAGCGATCCCTTGGTAGGCGCATTGATACTCTAAACCGCGGCGCGGCGCACGCTAGCCAGCAACGCTGCGGCACCGATAAATAGTGCACCGAAGGTACGGTTCATCAGCCGCTGCTGACGGTGCGAGCGCAATGCCCCCAAGACCCTTGCTGCCAGGCCGGTGTAACCGGCCATAACAATCAGGTCGACGCAGATCATGGTCACGCCCATCACCACGTACTGCGTCAGCAACGATGCTTGTGGATTGAGGAACTGCGGCAGCACCGCGAGCATAAAGACAATCGCCTTGGGGTTGCTGAAGTTAACCAGAAAGCCCCGCAACACCAGGCTCAGCGGCCTGCCGATAGGCCGTTCCGTTTGCGCCGCCATTTCACCGGGCAGCGCTTGCCATTGGCGATAGCCGAGGTACATCAGGTACACCACGCCGAACCATTTGATCAGGCTAAAGGCCAGCTCGGATGTGGCCAGAATCGCGCCGACCCCGGCCGCCACAATGATGATCTGCAGCGCCAGGCCCAGCTGCAAACCCAGTGCATTCCAGTAGCCGCGCAAAAAGCCGTACTGCAAGCCGGCGGACATTGAAGCAATTGCCCCCGCGCCCGGCGATAGGCTGATGATCCAACAGGCAAGCAGAAAAGCCAGCCAGGTTTCGAGTGCCATGGCAGTGATCTCCAATTAAAAAATAGCTCAGAAAGGGGCAGGCCTTAGCCTACCCCTTGTCGATTGCCTCGCCCAGCCGGCTAATCAGGCTGGCGTGTCTTTGCGCAGCTGCACTGGCTCCAGCTCTTCCTTGCGCGCCCAGGAACGGGCTGTGCGAATGCGGATGTTGATGGCTGCCACCGCCAGCGAGAACGCCATGGCGAAATACACATAACCCTTCGGCACATGCACATCAAAGGCTTCGGCAATCAGCGCGGTACCCTCCACGATGAGGAACGACAGCGCCAGCACCTTCAGGCTCGGGGGTTTATCGATGAAGTCGCTGATGGTACCCGTCGAGAGCATCATCACACTCACCGAGATGATAATAGCCGCCACCATCACCGGTACGTTATCAACCAGCTCGACTGCGGTAATCACCGCGTCCAGGGAGAAGATGATATCGATGCTGGCGATCTGCACGATGATGCCCGCAAAGCCATAGGTCTTACCGCCGGGGGTCTGCCCTTCTTCCTCACCTTCCAGGTTTTGGTAGATCTCGCTGGTGCTCTTGAACAAGAGGAACAGGCCGCCGAGAAC
>JAGGNC010000160.1 GCA_017886405.1 Pseudomonas sp.
CCGTTGCTGCGCTGTTCGACTTCTTGAGCGAATTTGCGTACCAGGCGATCACGGAAATCGCCATGTTCGATGGTGCCGCCCGGGAACTGGTGGGACACCTTGAGCGTCATGCTGTCGGCAGCGACTGCGCTCAGGCTCATGCCGAGGGTGAGGAGGCCGGCGATGGCGCCGGAGAGAATCGTTTTCTGCAGGGAGTGCTTCATAATGTTCTCCATTATTGTTGTGTTGTGCTTGGTTGAGTCTAGGCATTACAAGTGTGGCGACTGATATCCTCCGTTGTTATTAGCCAAAAAGACGATGTCAGTACTTTCCCGACAGAAGGGAGCCGAAGCCGGGTGCATAGGTCTTAAGGCCGAGCTTCTTGAGCATCATGTAAGTGGTCGACACCGAGCCGGATAGCACGGGCAGGCCGACGCGGTCTTCGATGAGCTGGATCGACTCAAGCGACGGCATCTGCACGCAGGCTGAAGCGACGATGGCGTCGACGTTGGTATTCAGGCGCTTGGTGATTTCGGCCGGTGCCAAAGGATCCTGGCGACCTACATCAAGGTTGTCCGGGATTTCCAGAGAAATGCTGTCGACCACCTCGACGCCTTCACTTTCAATGTAGTCAATGACCAGCTGGGTCAGTGGCTTCATGTAGGGGGTGAGAATCGACACCTTCTTTGCCCCGATCGCATGCAGGCCTTGAACCAATGCGCCGGCGCTGGTGACGATCGGGGCCGGGCCGCCGGCCTCGATGGTGCGTTGGTGCAGGCGCTCTTCTGAGATGCGGTGATAGCCGCGGCCCATGCTCATGATCGCGACCAGGCAGGCGTAGCCGAGCACGTCCATGCGCGCATCGGCCAGCTCCATGGCGCAGCGATCAGAGTCGCGGTCCATGGCTTCGAGCTCTTCCTTGGTCACTTTTTGCATGCGCATGCGGCTGGAGTGAAAGGTAAAACGCTCGGCCTCCACCAACTCGCGGGCACGCAACATGGCCGGGATTTCCGTCTCCATGGTGGTGTTGGAGCTGGGAACGATCTGACCGATGCGGAAGCTGTTTTTGCTCATAAGGCGTGCCTGTATGTTGAATGCGAAGGTGAGAGATCCCGCGTCTGCGGCGTTGCCTGCCGAGACCTCTTTACTGACGTGAAATGCCTAAGCCTTGGCCTGGTTTAGAGGTCCAGTTGCGCGGCGAGGTCGTTGAAGGTCTCGGCCACCAGGTCGAACTCCCCTTCAGCCACCTCATAGGGCGGGTGACCCAGGCCGAACTCCAGTGGGCGTATCACGTAAGCGGTGCGGCAGCCCAGGGCTCGCGCGGCGCGCAGGTCACTGGGATGAGCGGCTACCAGCATCAGCTCGCTGATGTCGATGCCGAGCAGCTTGGCTGTGCCGTGATAGGCCTGCGGGTCGGGTTTGTAATGGCCAAATAGCTCGGCAGAAATCACACAATCCCAGGGCAGTCCAGCATGCTTGGCCATGTTGGTCAGCAGGGAAAAGTTGCCGTTAGAGAGGGTGGTGATGGTGTAGCAGCGCTTAAGGCGGGACAGCCCTTCTACTGAGTCTGCCCAGGGTTGCAGGCGGTGCCAGGCGTGGTTGAGGTGCTCGCGCTGAGCCTCATCGAGATCAGCCAGGCCGAATGCGGGGAGAATGGAATCGAGGATTAGGCGGTGCAGCGAATCGATATTCATCCAGGGCAGTTCACCCTTGCGCACCTTGTCCATCGCTGGCGCATAGCCATCACGCCAGGCGTCGGCGAACGTGGCCCAGTCGGCCTCAACCTGATGGGCTGCGCCGATCTGCGCGGCTTCAGCTGTGATGCTGCCGCGCCAATCGACAACGGTGCCGAACACATCGAACGCTAGGGCCTTGACCTTGGCCATGGGGGAGAGATCCGGCATCGCTATTATCCTCCAGCCTGGCGAACTTTTACCTGCGGCCGACGACGCGGCTGTAAATTTAGGTAAGCCAAGCTTAAGATGCACCCATGCACTATATTGGGTGCAATGTTTGTTGTTGTGCATGCAAGATAGAGCAATAAGAATACATGTCAACATCTGTGTATGCAGGAATGGGTATTTTATGAACAAGATGCGCTCGGAAGCTGTCCGCGACGAAATTGAAGAATTAATAGCGTTTGGCAAGCTACCGCCCGGCAAGCACCTCGACGAAACTGAGTTGGCGGAACGCTTTGGCGTGTCCCGTACGCCGGTGCGTGAAGCGTTGAATCAGTTGTCCAACGCCGGCCTGGTGGAAATTCGCCCGCGGCGCGGCGCGGTGGTTGCCGAAGTCGGCCCGCAGACGTTGGTCGAGATGTTTGAGGTGATGGCCGAGCTTGAAGGGATGTGCGGACGCCTGGCGGCGCGGCGTATCAGCAGTATTCAGTTGGCCGCATTGGTGGATGCGCAGCAGTTGTGTGAAGAAGTCAGGGCGTCCGGTGACCCCGACCTCTACTACGAGCGCAACGATGTGTTCCACGGCATCATCTATGCCGCCAGCCATAACGCGTTTCTGGTCGAGCAGGCCTGGGTGTTACGCCGTCGCCTGCGTCCCTATCGCCGTTTGCAGCTGCGCGCACGCGACCGCATCAACAATTCATTGAGTGAGCACGAGGCGATCGTGCGCGCCATCCAGACTGGCGACGCGGATAAGGCCAACGAGTTACTGCGTGAGCATGTGATTATTCAGGGCAAGCGCTTTGGTGACCTGATTGCAACCTTGCCGTTGCTGCATGCCGATGCGGACTGAGGCATGACGGTCTAACGCTGAGGGCCGTTGTTGACGCTGTACATGCGGCATTCGGCCAACAGGGCCAGCAAATTAGGGTCGCGCTCCTTGGCCTTGAGGAAGACCACGCCAATATGCTGCTGCAGGTGGTATTGAGCCTGGAGGGGTATCAGCTTCACCCGGTTCTCGTAGACCGCGGCAATGCGCCCCGGCAGCAGGGCATAGCCGACGCCCGAGCTGACCATACTGAGCAGGGTGAAGATATCGTTCACCTGCATCGCCACCTTGGGTTCGAACCCTGCCTGCTGAAAAACCCGCACGCCATCCTGATGGGTGGAGAAGCCCTGGGTCAGGGTGATGAAGCTGGCGTCGTGCAGTTCCGCCAGGTCAACTTCGCGGCGCTTGGCGAAGGGTGACTCAACTGGCACGGCGAGGAAAATGTCGTCGGAGAACAGTTGCAGTTGTTCGCAGTCCGGATCACTGATGGTGTCATTGAGTGCCACCAGAATGGCGTCAAGCTCCATGTTTTTTAGCTTGAAGAGCAGGTCTACGTTGGAGCCGAGGATCAGGTCGATGTTCAGCTCACTGCGCCTTATCTTCAAGGCCATGATCAGCTGCGGCACGGTCTTCACCGTCAACGAATAGAGCGCGCCCAGTTTGAAACGCTCGGCACAGAAACCCGCCGCTTCACGGGTGAGGCGCACGCTGTCGAGCACGTCCTGTACCAGCTTCAGCGCCTGCCCTTCCAAAACATAGGCACTCTTGAGCGGGATCAGATTGCGCCCCTCGTGCTTGAACAGCGGACAGCGCAGGGCGCTTTCCAGCGAGTGAATGGCGCGATGCACGCTGACGGTACTGGTGTTTAACTCATCGGCCGCTCGCGCCATGTTGCCGCTGCGCATAAAGGCCAAAAAGATTTCCAGCTTTTTCAGGGTGAGTTCTTCGTCGATCAGCATTGAGCCAGGCCTGAGAAGTGGTGGAGCAGGTGAATCGAATTCGAGCAGCAGAGACGCTTAGCCGCAGGTCAGGCGGGTGATGGTTTCGCTTTCATCAATATGGATATTAAGGCGTTGTGGGTTGTAATCCATGGTGGCGGCGTCACCGGGGGCGAGCACGCGCAGGAACTTGGCATTGGCTTGTTGCTGTGTCTGCTCGATCTGCTCGGCGCTGGCGATCTGGCCGAGTACGACCTGCACCTGCTCGACACTGCAGTCGCCCGTTATTTCGGCGGCTGATTGCGCCGGCGGTTGCGAGCTGCAGCCGGCCAGCAGGACGAGCAGGACGAGCAAGCTAAGGCTGGCGAGGTGGTGACGAGAAGCCATGGTTTTTTCCTTGTCTGTGAACAGCCAGGTCAGGGTAGCAGTCGCATCTGTTGCAGCTCAACGCTATGACCCTTATTGCTTGCACCGGTCAGCACAGATTAAGCCATCAGTATTTCCGCAAGCCCAGGCAATTTCCCTACAATTGCGCTTTTCCCCAGAGAAGGCGTTCCTGTGCAAGCGGTGATCT
>JAGGNC010000274.1 GCA_017886405.1 Pseudomonas sp.
AATAATAACCGCAGGTAATTAGAACTGCTTCATCAGCCAGTCGCGCAGTCGGCAGCAGGCCTCGTCATCTTCCTTGTCTTCACTGACGGTCAGGTAGTGCAGGCTTTCCTTGTGCACCACTTCCTGCTCAACCGGCCGCACCAGCAGGCCCTGCGCGACCAGGTAGCCGATCAGGTGGTTCCAGCCCAGCGCCACACCCTGATGGTTGAGTACCATCTGCACCAGCATGTTGTAGTCGTTGGCGTTGAAGAAGTGTGGGCTGTCGTGGGCACGGGTTTCGATATCGACATCATGAAGGGCCAGCCAGACGCCCCAATCGACGTGCTCGGCGATCTGGGAGCGGCCATAGGGGCTGAGGTTGAGCAGCACGCTGTCGCGCAAGCCTTCGAGGCTACGCAGCTGCGGATGCTGCTCGAGATAGCGCGGCGTGCAGATCGGGTAGATGACGTCATGGAACAGCGGCGTGCTGCGGTAGCCCTCGCGAACCTTGGCCATCTTGGTGATGAAGATATCCGGTCGCACGCCCGGCTCCATCGACAGGAAATTCTGCGTGGTGATCAGGTTAAGGTCGATGTCCGGGTTGGCGCTGAAAAAACTCGGCAGGCGGTGCGCCAGCCACAGCGCGGAAAAGGCCGGCGAGCAGCACAGGGTCAGCACCCGCTTGCCGGCATTGTTGCTGCGGATGCGCTCGGCCGCCTGGGAGATATTGACGAAGGACAGCTGCGCGGCATCGTAGAAGATCGAGCCGGCAGCGGTCAGTTCTACGGCGCGTCCGGCGCGGGTAAACAGCTCGGCACCGAGATAGGTTTCCAGTTCGCGAATCTGCCGGCTGATGGCCGCCTGGGTTACGCACAGGGCCTCGGCCGCACGGGTGAAGTTCTGGTATTTGGCCGCGGCGACGAAGGACTTGACTGCGCGCAGGGATGGCATCTTGATCAGCGATTGATCGGGTTCGGTGTGTATAACCATAACAACAGGTATTCAATATCCTGAATAAAAAGTCGGTTCTGTCGACTATGGCCGCGCACTAGACTTCTAGTCTCGGCGATAGCATTGAAACGCTCTGGCGCTTGACGCGAAGGGTAGCCGAAAGCGTCTGCGAGCAGTAGCCCCGGTCGCCCGAGTCGAACCATGTGAGGTTCGTAAAACTATGCGCGATTTGAGCAAGCGCCGCGCAATTAACTGGATAAGTGTTGGAGTGCATATAAACGTGGACAACAAAGCAGCGGTGGCAGACCTCATCCAGCAACGTAAACCGCGGCATGCGCTGCCGAGAGCGCTCTATAGCGATGTCGAGGTGTATCGTCAGGATCTCGAGCAGCTCTGGCACCAGGAGTGGATTTTTGCCGGACATACCTTCGAGCTGGAGAAGCCCGGCCAGTATTTGACCCTGCAGATCGGCGACTACCCGGTGGCCGTGGTGCGCGGCGCCGACGGGCAGATCCGCGCCCTGCACAATGCCTGTCGCCATCGCGGCTCCAAGGTCTGCACCGAGGCCAGCGGCAAGGTCGCCAAGCTGGTCTGCCCCTATCACAAGTGGACCTTCGACCTGGACGGAAAACTGCTGTTCGCCGGCAACATGGGGCCGGACTTCAATACCGCCGACTACGGCCTCAAACCGGCTCACTGCGAGGTGGTCAACAGCTACATCTATGTCTGCGTGGCCGAGCAGGCGCCGGACTTCGAGAAGTTTCGCGCCGCCGTATCGCCCTTTATCGCCCCGCACAACCTTGATGACTGCAAGGTGGCGTTTGAATCCAACCTGGTGGAGAAGGGCAACTGGAAGCTGGTGTTCGAGAACAATCGTGAGTGCTTCCACTGCGATGGCAGTCACCCCGAGCTGATGAACTCCTTCGTCGAGAACCTCGCCGTGGCCGGCGTAGTTGGTGCCGAGGACCCGGAGCTGGCGGCGCACTGGGATCGCTGCGAGGCGGCGGGGTTGCCCAGTCGCTTGGTGATGGACGCAGACGGGCAGTTCCGCATGACCCGTATTCCACTCGCCGCCGGCGCCGTCAGCTACACCATGGACGGCAAACCGGCGGTGGCGCGCCGTCTCGATCAGAGCGGCGAGGAGAACATCGGTGCGCTGCTGTACTTCAACTATCCCTCGACCTGGAACCATTTCCTCGGCGATCACGCCCTGAGCTTTCGCGTGCTGCCGCAGGGCCCGAATGAAACGCTGGTGACCACCAGGTGGCTGGTGCCCAAGGATGCCCAGGAAGGCATTGACTATGACCTTGAGCACCTGACCCGGGTCTGGCTGGCCACTAACGGTCAGGACCTGCGCCTGGTCGAAGGTGCCCAAGCCGGGGTCAACTCGCCGGCCTATGATCCGGGCCCCTATTCGACGATTGCCGAAAACGGTGTGTGCCAGTTCGATGACTGGTATTGCGCGACCATGGCGCGCAAGCTCGCCGACTAGCGCGGCGCTTCGAACGGTCGGGTCCCCGTATGGCCAGTGATGGTCATGCGGGGTTTTTGCGTGTCAGAGCGACCCTACAGCAGGTATTTGAGTCATGCGCAGTGCGCCCCCCCTTGTACTGAACAACCGCTATGCCAGAGGTTTCTTGCTGGTGTTGTTGTCGGCTTTTGCCTACGGCCTGCAACCGCTCTTCGCCCAGTACGCCTATGCCGGCGGTGCCGACCCGGTGGGCCTGCTGCTGGTGCGCTTTCTGATCGCTGCGACGATTTTGCTGCTGTTTCTGCGCCTGCGCGGGATCGCCCTGCCCAGCTGGAAACTGACCGGGCAGAATCTGCTGCTGGGGGTTGGCTATGGCTTGGCTTCGCTCGGCTACTACAGCGCCAGCCACTCCACCTCGGTGAGCCTGGCGGTGATCCTGATGTTTTCCTTCCCGGCCTTCGTCACCGCCATATCGATCGTCTACCTGGGCGAGCGCACCAGCCCGCTGAAATTGCTCAGCCTGCTGCTGGCGCTCGGCGGCGTGCTGCTGGCCACCGGGCTGAGCTTTCATGGCAATCTCGGCGGCGTGCTCTGGGCGCTGTTCGCCGCCTTGAGCTACGGCGCCTCGATCGTCTATGGCACCCATCGCATTCGTCATGTGCAGCCGCTGGCTTCGGCGGCCATGGTCCTACTGGGCTGCGCCCTGACCTTCGCCGTGGCTGCGCTTTATTGGGGGGCGACGCTGCCGTCCGGCGGCCCTGCCTGGGGGGCGATGTTGGGCCTGGCGCTGTTCGCTACCATCGTGCCGGTGGTCGCCTTTCTCGCCGGCTCACCGCATATCGGCTCGTCCTCGGCCGCAACCCTGTCGACCCTGGAGCCGGTGGTGGCGGTGACCATCGCCGTGCTGCTGATTGGCGAGCCGATCAGCGCCGGGGTGCTAGGCGGCGGACTGCTGGTGGTGGTCGCCGCGATCATCCTGTCGCGCCAGGACCATGGGCAGCCGCTGGCCGTGGTGGATGAGGTGACGGTCGAGCTGGAAGCGAACGAGAGGGCATAGCGGGCCCGTCACCGGGGTGGTTTGCCAGGTGAGATTTTATAGGCACAGAGCATCAACGCCGACTTGGCCGCGCCGGCCCAGCCTTCAGTCGCGCGAGCAAAAACGGCAGTCTGCTCAACGTTTGAGCTGACTCCCGCGGTTATGAAAATCTGGGTCAGGTATCGCGACGCTACAATCGCGTCTGGCATACATTGCAAGACGCTAGCCTATGTTCTTATCGTTTCCTTAAACGGAGAAAATGCTCGCCATGCCAATACAGCCACATCAATGTGATACAAGACGCGTTGGCTTTGTTTTGGTACCCGGCTTTGCCTTGACTTCTTTTTCTTTGGCTATCGAAGCGCTTAGCGTCTCAAATTTTATTTTGGGCGCAGCGGCATATGAATACCGCTTGTACAGCGGTGATGTCGATCCAGCGGCTACTGAGGTCTGTACCTCAAGCGGCGTTCCCATCAAGGTCTCTGGACACTGTAGTGAAATCGAAGACAGTAACTTGTTGTTTATTTGTGCTTACAAGAAAGCGGCTGTTTATGATGGCGCGGCACTGTTCTCAAAGTTGAAGGCGCTGAAAAAGAAAGGCTGCAGATTTGCGTCTTTATCAAGTGGCAGCTTTATCTTGGCCAAGGCGGGGGTTTTGGGGGCAAATTCCTGTACGTTGTTTAGTGAGCAAATGGCGACGTTCAAGGAGCTCTATCCTACTGTTACAGTCGATGAGAGTATTTATACCGTTGGGGATGGTGTTTTTACCTGTCAGGGCGGAACTACAGCGCTCGATATGTTGCTTTATATCATCGGTCAAGACCATGGTGCAGAATTTGCACTTAAAGTTTCGCATCAGTTTTGTCAGGACAGAATCAGAACGCGGGATGAAATACAAAATATTCGCCGCTATCTTGAGTTAAGAATGAAATCGCCCTGTTTGGGGGCGGCGATTGAGCTGATGGAAAATAATATTGATGCGCCTTGTCCCATCGAAGTATTGGCCGGGAAAGTTGGCGCGACGTTGCGCACGCTGGAGCATGTGTTCCGAATTCACGAAAATACCACCCCAGTTAATTACTATCTTCAGCTTCGACTGAAGCGCGCCAGGATCATGATCGAAGATACCCTGCTACCCATTGCGATTGTTGCTCAGGCGACGGGGTTCGCGTCGCAGAGCTACTTCACCAAGCGCTTCAGGGAGGCCTACGGTTTTTCTCCGAGTCGATTGCGAAACGACAAAAAATTATAAATTTCTTCGGTTTTGTTATATCTCTGAAACGCCGGTGAGCAGAAGCTAATGGCTGACTTCACTCCACCGAATTTGAGGCACAGAGTATGGCGCAAGTAATTGAAAAATGCCTTTCCAGCAAATCAACCTCTTACAGTGAGATCCCTATTGTTGATGTCGGTCCGTTGTTGGACGGCAGTGATGCGGGTTCGGTGGCTTTAGCAATTGGCAATATTTGTGAGAATGTCGGGTTTCTATATATTAAAAATCACGGTGTGCCTGCTTCTCTAGTAAGTGATGTGTATCGACTCTCGCGCAAATTTTTTGATTTGCCCTTCGAGGTCAAGAGTCAGTTAAATATCGTCAATTCCGGTCCCACGCTGCGCGGCTATATCCCCATGTACGGCGAAAATGTTGACCCTGTAAATACCAAAGATTTTAAAGAGTGCTTTGATTATGGTGAGCACGAAGAGGCGGTGTCACCTTTTTTTGGCCCTAACTTGATGCCGGAGGATTTTCAAGAGTTCAAGCGAGTCATGGAGACGTATCATGCGGCCATGTTAGGGCTTGCGCGTAAATTAATCAGCGCGATTGCCTTGAGTCTGGACTTGCCGGCAGATTACTTCGAAAAACTGCAGAAGAAACCGATTACGATTCAGCGCTTGCTGCATTACCCGCCACAGTTTGGCGATATCACCTTAAAGGAAATTGGTATTGGGGCGCATACCGATTATGGCTTTCTGACTATTCTCTCGCAAGATTCGAATGGCGGCTTGCAAGTGCAGAATAGAAACGGCGAATGGGTCAGCGCGTCACCCGTGGCGGATACCTTTATTGTCAATATCGGTGACTTGGTGCAGACATTCACCAATGACCGCTATATCTCCACCCTGCACCGCGTGATCAATACCAGTGGTGTGGATCGTTATTCGGTACCGTTCTTCATCGACCTTGACTTCGATGCGGTGGTTGATGTGGTTCCTACCTGCATCAGCGCAGACAAACCCAGTAAGTACCAGCCATACACCAGTGGTCAGCACAAATATAAGCGTTTCGTTGACAGCTACACCCACTTGCAGGATGTGCTCATCGGCGGGTAGGGCAGGGCCTAGGCAACAATTGGGCGCATGATCACTCCCCCTTTCGTCTGGCGCCCCAGAATGGGGCTCGCGCCCCTTGACCGATTGCTCCTGGCGCCAAGACGTTACGTACAAAGCAGCACCATTCGACCCTGAGCAAACCTCAGGGCTAACAGGCCGTGTAAAAAGCCAGCGCCCGCATGACGCTGCAAAGTGGCGGCCATCTTCTTCATGCCGAACCTAGCCCACGCCGATGCGTGAACTAGGCCTTAAACAAAACCAGCTGCTCAGTTAGACGACGCTGGCGCCGCGCCTCCCCAACGATCACCCGCTGCGTCCACTGCGAGGCCTGGTCAATAGCGTCTTGGCTTGGATGGATGGGGATTTCGACAGGCTGAACTCCATGTTGGGTCGAGCCTCGATTGCCCCGAGCGACTGCTGCCTGCTTCGCGGCTCTTGGTGATCTCAACCATCCATTCCGAGCGGCCGTTGGCAGACAAAAATCATCAGCAGCAACGCTTTGTGCCGAGGGCGCGCGAGCTGAAGGTGACGCCGAAAGGCGTGAAGTGCTGCTTGGGCTGGTGAAAAAGGCCTGAAGCCAGGCCTTTCGTGGGCTCAACTAAGCCCACGGGTTTGAAGTTTCGTCAATCCAAACGGATTGGGGTTGTTGGCGCTGAGTTGTTCAACGGCCGGCTAGAGATCCTTGACCAGGCGCAGAGCGTCGTAGATGGCCGCATGGGTGTTGCGCGCGGCCACTGCATCGCCGATGCGGAACAGCTGAAACTCGCCATCCGGGTTGTCGTCCCTGGATTGCGGCTGGCCGACGATCAACTCACCATGATCCACTGCGCCGAGGTTGCGCGAGAAGGGTTTGAGCTCCAAATACAGCTCGTCCAGCGGTCGGGTGCCATGGTTGACCACCACCTGATCGACAAGGCGCTGCTTGCGCACGCCGCCGTAGTCGCTGTCGATGTCCGCCAGCAGCGCGTCGCCGTCTCGGGCTACCCCAGTCAGGCGGTAGGTCACGGTGAAGGTGGTGTCGAGTTTCTGCAGCGAACGCATGTAGGGCACCAGGTTCATCGCCATCACCTCCGGGGCGAAGGCGCGGTCCGGGGTCATGATCTCCAGCTTGGCGCCGCTCTGGGCGATGAATTCGGCGGCCTGCAGTCCCGTGTGATCGCCAGCGTCGTCGAACAACAGTACATTCGAGCCCGGCTTGACGTCGCCGGAGATGATGTCCCAGGCCGATACCACCAGCTCATTGCCGGCGCTGAGGATTTCGGTGTGCGCAAAGCCGCCGGTGGCAACTATGACAACGTCAGCCTGCTCGGCGCGAATGGCCTCGGCCTCGGCCCAGGTGTTGAAGCGAAACTCCACGCCCAGCGTCTCGCACTGGCTCATGCGCCAGTCGATGATGCCGAGCATCTCGCGCCGGCGCGGGCTGCGCGCGGTCAGGCGGATTTGCCCTCCGGGCTGGTTGGCCGCCTCGAACACCAGCACCTGATGACCGCGCTCGGCGGCGACCCGGGCCGCCTCCAAGCCCGCCGGGCCGGCGCCGATGATCACCACCTTGCGCCGCTTGGCGGCCTTGGGTATTTCATGCGGCATGCTGGTTTCGCGGCCGGTGGCGGCGTTATGGATGCAGTAGGCCGCGCCGCCCTGGTAAATGCGATCGAGGCAGTAATTGGCGCCAACGCAGGGGCGAATATCCTGCTCGCGGCCCTCGATCAACTTGCGCACCAGGTGCGGGTCGGTCATGTGCGCGCGGGTCATGCCGATCATGTCGACCTTGCCCGAGGCGATGGCATGTCGGGCGGTGGCGATATCCGAAATCTTGGCGGCGTGGAAGGTCGGAAAATCGGTGGCCGCACGAATTTGCCCGGCAAAGTCCAGGTGCGGCGAACTGGCCATGCCCTGGATCGGGATCACGTCGGTCAGCCCGGCGTCGGTGTCGATATGGCCGCGAATCACGTTGAGGAAGTCGACCATGCCACTGGCCTTGAGCCGGCGCGAGATGTCCAGGCCTTCATCCGCGTTGAAACCACCGCTAAGCACTTCGTCCGCGGTGTAGCGCACGCCGACGATGAACTGGTTGCCGACGCGCTGGCGAATGGCGCTGAGCACGTCGAAGGTGAAGCGCAAGCGGTTATCCAGCGAGCCGCCATAAGGGGCCTCCAGCTCATTGGTCAGCGGCGACCAGAACTGGTCCATTAGGTGGCCGTAGGCTTGCAACTCGATGCCGTCGAGACCGGCCGCCTGCATCCGCTCGGCGGCGTCGGCGTAGTCCTTGATAATGCGTTCGATGTCCCAGTCTTCCAGCTTCTTGGGGAAGGCGCGGTGCGCCGCCTCGCGGTTGTGCGAGGGCGACACCACCGGCAGCCAGTCGCCCTTGTCCCAGCGCGTGCGTCGACCCAGGTGGGTCAACTGGATCATCACCGCCGCGCCGTGCTCGTGGCACTCGTCGGTGAGGTCCTTCAACCAGCCGACCACCTCATCCTTGTAGGCGAGGATGTTGTTGAACACCGGCGGGCTGTCACGCGATACGGCCGCCGAGCCAGCGGTCATGGTCAGGGCCACGCCGGCCTTGGCGCGCTCGACGTGGTAGGCGCGATACAGTGCCTTGGGCATGCCATCTTCGGGGTAGGCGGGTTCGTGGGAGGTGGTGATGATGCGGTTTCTTAGCGTCAGGTGCTTGAGTTGGTAAGGCTGAAGAAGCGGGTCATTAGACATAGTCTGGGCTCCACGTTGCTGGGGACGTGAGTCTGTATTTACCGACAATGTACACCGGTGTCTATTTTATATACTTGGATGTACATTGATCGCCGCTGTGGCTGTCGCTATTGGTTGGTTTATGTCGTAAACAGATGACTGCCTCAAGCTAGCACTGGCAGTGCTGGACGCGGCCACGCTGAACAACACAAGCGGGGGTCGCACCGGTAAATGTACAGAGATGTCATTTTTATCGACGGTTATGCACGTTCAGATTGTGCGAGGGCAGCTCGCTGGCTACCATCGGCCCATGAATGAGCCCAAGAAATCGAGTGACAGCGGCTGGCGTGGATCGGCCGATATCTGGCTGCAGGCGGCTTACGACAGCCTGATCGAGTCGGGCGTCGAGTCCGTACGGATCCTGCCACTGGCGAAGAAACTGAGCCTGTCCAGAACCAGTTTCTATTGGTTCTTCAAGGATCGCGAAGAGCTGCTGGCAGCGCTCATCGAGCGCTGGCGCGACAAGAACAGCGGCAATCTGATCCGCCAGAGCGAGGGCTACGCCGAAAGCATCGCCGAGGCCATTCTCAACGTGTTCGACTGCTGGCTAAGTCCGACGCTGTTCGACTCTCAGTTTGAGTTCGCCCTGCGCAGTTGGGCGCTGCAAGAGCCCAGAGTGGCGGCGCAAATCGAACTCGCCGACACGGCGCGCCTAGTTGCGTTGAGCGCTATGTTCAGCCGTTTCGGCTACGCGGGCATGGCGGCCGACGTGCGAGCCAGGTCGATGTATCTGACTCAGATTGGCTACATCAGCATGAACACCCCTGAGGATCTCCTGACGCGCATGCAGCGCATTCCCGAGTACGTGAAGATCTTTACCGGGCAAGTTCCAGAACACCGTGAGCTCCAGCGTTTTTATGCCCGCCACGGCTATGCGGTAAACGAGCCGACCCTAGTCTCGATCGGTGTCAACGAATCAGCCTGAGAGGTACGCACATGTCCACTGAATCCACTGAACTGACGGTCGGGATCATCGGCGGTGGCGGCTGGCTGGGCCGTTCGATCGGCAGCGCCATGCTCGAGAAGGGCGTGCTGCCGCCGGCCGCCTTGATCCTCTCCAGCCGCTCCGGGCAGGTCAATGGTTTCGACGCCTGGCCCGAGGTCCGGCTGACCGCGGACAATCGCCAGCTGACGCGGCAAGCCGATGTGGTTGTGCTGTCGGTGCGCCCCGAGCAGTTCGCCGATGTGTCTATCGAGGCCGTTGGCAAGTTGATCATCTCGTTTATGGCCGGCGTCTCGGTCGACAGCCTGATCGAGCGCACCGGCAGCCAGCGGATCATTCGTGCCATGCCCAACGCGGCAGCGGAAATTGGTCAGTCCTATACCCCGTGGTTCGCCACGGAGCAGGTGTCGGCTGCGGACAAACATTTCACCCAGCGTATGTTCGAAGCCTGTGGCAGCACCGATGAGGTGACGAGCGAAGCGAACCTCGACTACCTGACCGGGCTGGTTGGCTCCGGAGCTGCCTATCCTGCCCTGCTGGCCGACGCCATGCTCGCCCATGCCCTGGCACGTGGCTTGCCCAGAAATGTTGCTCTGCGCGCGGTGCAGGGCGTGGTGGCCGGTGCCAGCCAGTTGCTCGACGGTGCGCATATGCTGCCGGCCGAGATGCTGCAGGCCATGCTCGATTATCGAGGAACCACAGCAGCCGGCCTGCAGACGATGATCGAGGCGGGCTTCAGGGACGCCGTTGGGGCCGGGCTTGACGCTGCAGAAGCTGCCGCGCAGCACATGAAAGCCCGCTATGCCCACCCAGCGGTGTAACCACATCGGCTAGTCGCTCAGCCGCTCAGCGCGTCTGCGGGCACATCGCCGCCTGCGCCGCTGTGGCTCGTAGGCCATTCGGCTAAGGCCCGTCAGGCGTGTCTATCGGCCTTCGCCGGGCTGACCAATAACATCAGGTTATGGTTTAAGCCGAACAAATGTCGTTGGACGCTAGCTCAAGCAGTGTCTAGTTTCAATAGGACCACTAGGCCGCTTTTAGTCACCAGTGCCAAGTGGGTGATTCGCGCTGTATGCGGTGCACAATCGCCTGTTGCAATTTATGCAACAGCTCCGGATTCGAGTGGCGTATTCGTTTTGCATGGTTCATGCGGCGGCGGCGCCAAGATAATTGGTTGTATACCTACAAGAAGAGGGCGCTATGACCCAAGCTGACGAGATACTTACCGTCAAAAACATATTCAAGGTATTCGGCGCACAGCCGCAAGTGGCCATGGATATGTTGCGCAAAGGCGCCGACAAGGACGAAATTTTCCAGAAGACCGGCCAAGTTGTCGGTGTGTTCGACGCCAGCTTCTCGGTCAAACGCGGTGAAATCTTCGTCATCATGGGCCTGTCCGGTTCCGGCAAGTCGACCATGGTGCGCCTGTTCAATCGTCTGATCGAACCCACCTCCGGCAGCATTCACCTCAACGGCCGCGAGATCACCGGGCTGTCCGATAAGGAGCTGCTCGAGGTGCGGCGCAAGGAAATGGGCATGGTGTTTCAGTCCTTCGCCCTGATGCCGCACATGAGCGTGCTGGAAAACGCCGCCTTCGGCCTGGAAATCTCCGGGATCAGCGAGCAGGAACGCAATGACAGGGCAGTCGAGGCCCTGCGTCAGGTCGGTCTGGCCGGGCACGAGAACAGTTACCCACACCAGTTGTCCGGCGGCATGCAACAACGCGTGGGCCTGGCCCGCGCGCTGGCCAACGACCCGACCATCCTGCTGATGGATGAGGCCTTTTCCGCCCTCGACCCCCTGATTCGCAGCGAGATGCAGGGCGAGCTGATCCGCCTGCAGGCCGAGCAACAGCGCACCATCATCTTCATCTCCCACGACATCGACGAGGCGATCCGTATTGGCCACCGCATTGCGATCATGGAGGGTGGCCGAGTGGTGCAGATCGGCACGCCGCAAGAGCTGCTGTGCAACCCAGTAAATGAGTATGTGGAGGCATTTTTCCACGGTTTCGACAGCTCCAGGGTGCTGCAGGCCGGCGATGTCGCCGAGCTGGACCCTGCGGCGGTGTGCCGGGTCAACGGCCATGCGCCGAACTTCCCTGCGGGCGTTCCGTTCGGCTATCTGATCGACGAGCGTGACCAGTTGCTGGGTGTGGTCGAGCCCGGTGCCCTGAACGGTAATGCCGTCGAGTTGCAACGGCTGGAGCAGTTCAGGTTGGACCACCATCAGCCCATCTACGTCGATACGCCACTGCACGAGGTGCTCAATGTGGTGGCGTCGCTACCTTACCCGGTACCGGTTCTGGACCATGGCGGTGCCTTCAAAGGCACCATTTCCAAGGATCTGCTGCTGCAGACCCTGAGTCGCCACTGAGTGGCAAATCAGTCCTAGCAGGATTCCACCGAGCAGAATAAGAGAGCAGGTACCCACATGGCAGATTTCAGTTTTCTCGACCCATTCCAGACCCTGATCATCCCCCTTGGCGATTGGGTGGAAAGCACCCTGAATTATCTGGTGCACAATTACCGCGAGTTCTTCCGCTCTGTTCGTTGGCCGATCGATCAGGTGCTCAATGGTTTCGAGTTCACCCTGCAAAGCATTCCGCCGTCGATCGGCATCCTCTTGTCCTCGCTGCTCGGCTGGCAGGTGGGCGGTGCGCGCATGGGCTGGTTATGTGCGATTACCCTGACCCTGTTGGGCCTGATAGGGGTCTGGTCGGAGGCCATGACCACCTTGTCGCTGGTGCTGACTTCGGTGTTCTTCTGTGCATTGATCGGCGTGCCGCTGGGCATTCTTTCGGCCCGCAGCGACCGCATGGAGAAGATCGTGCGGCCGATTCTCGATGCCATGCAGACCCTGCCGGCCTTCGTCTATCTGGTGCCGGTGGTAATGCTGTTCGGCATCGGCAACGTCCCGGGCGTGCTGGTGACCATCGTCTTCGCTGTACCGCCGCTGGTGCGCCTGACCAACCTGGGCATCCGCCAGGTACCGGAAGACAAGATCGAAGCGGCGCGGGCCTTCGGCTGCACGCCATGGCAAATGCTCAAGCGCGTGCAGCTACCGCTGGCCGCACCGACCATTATGGCCGGCGTCAACCAAACCCTGATGCTCTCGCTGTCGATGGTGGTGATCGCCTCGATGATCTCGGTCGGCGGCCTCGGCCAGATGGTGTTGCGCGGCATCGGCCGCTTGGACATGGGCCTGGCCACGGTCGGCGGCGTTGGCCTGGTGCTGCTGGCAATCTTCCTCGACCGCCTGACCCAGGCCATGGGCGAGCGCAGTAACGCCGACCCCAGCTTGCGCTGGTACCACAGCGGCCCGGTCGGCCTGCTGCTGCGCCTGCTGGGCAAACGCGCGCAGGCCACCAAAGTCGGCTCCTGAGGCCGGCGCAACCAATCACGACAGTTAACCGACAAGAAAACCACAAGAGGTAGATGACGATGACTTTGAACCAGCGTGGATTCACCCAAAAGATCCTGCACTGCGCCGCAGTCGCCTCCCTGAGCCTGCTGCCGATGTATGGCCAGGCCGCGAGCGCCGAGAAACCCGGAGAAGGGGTGGCGGTAACGCCGATCTTCCCGACCATCGCCGAAGAGCGTTTTCGCGGCGAGGTGGCGATCGTCGGCCTGCGCGAGTTGGGCTACCAGGTTAAGGCGCCGAAGGAAACCGAGTACGCCACCATGATGGTGGCGCTGGCATACGGCGATGCGGATTTCAGCGTGCACCTGTGGGATCAGTTGCACGCCACTTTCTACGATAAGGCCGGTGGCGACGACACCCTGGTCAAGGCTGGCGTAGTGATCCCGGGCGTGCTGCAGGGCTATCTGATCGACAAGAAGACCGCCGAGGCGCATAACATTAAGTACCTGTCCGACTTGAAGAAGCCGGAGATCGCCAAACTGTTCGACGCCGACGGCGACGGCAAGGCCGACCTCACCGGTTGCAACCCGGGCTGGGGCTGCGAACTGGTCATCGACCACCACCTCAAGGCTTACGGTCTGGAAAAGACAGTCACGCATAACCGCGGTTCCTACTTCGCGCTGATGGCCGACACCATTGCGCGCTATCAACAAGGCGAGTCGATTCTCTACTACACCTGGGTGCCGCAGTGGATCTCCGGGGTGCTGGTGCCGGACCGCGATGTGGTGTGGCTGGAGGTGCCGCACACCGATCTGCCCGATGGCAAGAATGACGTCAATACCAGTTTCAACGGCAAGAACCTCGGCTTCGCCGTGGATACGGTCAAGGCCGTGTTGAACAAGGAGTTCGCCGAAGAGAACCCGGCGGCCCTGAAGTTCCTCTCCCAGGTGCAAATCAGCACCGACGACGAGAGCGCGCAGAACCTGAAGATGCAGAAGGGCGAGAACAAGAACGCGGATATCAAACGGCATGCCGCCGAGTGGGTCGCCGCGCACCGCGAGCAGTTCGATACCTGGCTGACCGCTTCCCGCGCCGCAGCCAAATAAGCTTAGCCATCACCTAGTCGTGCTTAAGGTGCCCGTTCCAGGGCACCTTTTTTAGAGCTCTCTTGAGTGTCGTCTGTGGAGTAACCGCATGTCGCTCTATTCGTTCGTCCGTGATTTCACTTTCAGTCAGGCGCCGCAGCACACCCGCGTGCTGCTGCAAACCTGTTTGCTGGATATCCTCGGGGTCGCCGCCGGCGCCCGCGACAATCAGACCAGCCAGGCGCTCAAGCGCTATGCGGTCAACCATTACCCTGCTGGTGTTTGGAGTAGCCGCCTGTTGTTTGACGGTCGTCCGGTGCACCCGCTGGGCGCCGCCTGGGCCGGCGGTTTTAGCGTCGACAGCCTGGATGCCCACGAAGGCCACTTCACCTCCAAGGGCCATGCCGGCGCCACGGTAGTGCCGGCGCTGTTGGCGCTGGTCGATGCCTGCCGCGAGCAGGGCCGGGCGATTAGTGGCGAGGAGCTGCTCAGCGCACTGTGCATCGGCTACGAGACGGCGCTGCGTGCCGGTGTCGCGCTGATGGCTACCGCCCCCGAATATCACGCCTCCGGGGCCTTCTCAGGGCTCGGCGTGGTCTGCGCCGGCGCGCGTTTGCTCGGTCTCGATGAGCAGACGTTCCGCCATGCCCTGGGCATCGCCGAGTACTTTGGCCCGCGCTGCCCGATGATGCGTCTGGTCGATCACCCCTCGATGCTTCGCGACGCTCACGGCGCCGGTGCTCATGCTGGGCTCAACGCCTTGTTGCTGGCCCAGGCTGGGGTCACCGGCGCGCCGGCCGAAACCGTCGAAACCACCGCAGTAGAGGCCCAGTGGCAGGATCTGGGTCAGCGCTGGGAGATCGATGCCCAGTACTTCAAACCTTGGCCGGTGTGCCGCTGGGCGCAACCGGCGCTGACCGCGATGACCGCGCTGCTGGCCGAGCACCCGCAGATCCGCGGCGAGGCGGTCGAGCGTATTCAGGTCGAGACCTTCCACGAGTCCATGCGCCTGCAGGGCCATGTGCCGGCCAACGCCGATGAAGCCCAGTACGCTCTGGCCTTCCCGCTGGCAGCGCTGGTCGCGCGCGGCCAGGTCGGCCCGTTGGAGGTAACCGGCGAGGCGATTCACGCCGCCGACATTCTCGCAGTCAGCCAGCGGATCGAGATAGTCGAGGCCGACGATCTGTCGGCGCGCTTCCCCAGCGAGATCCTCTCGCGGGTCTCGGTGGTGCTCAAGGACGGCCAGCGTTTCGACAGCCCGATCACCGCCGCCAAGGGCGACCCGGCTACGGCCATGAGCCCGGCCGATTTCAGCGCCAAGTTCCACCTGCTGGCCGGCGTCAGTCTGAGTCAGCAGCGGCGCCTGGCCATCGAGCAGACCATCGCCGAACTGCCCGGCAGTGTCAGCTGTGCAGCCTTGTTCGAGTTGCTGTTCGTTGCCGAGGGTGCCGCGTCGCTGCCGGCCCCATCACTGCAGAAGGAGTTCGCCGTATGAAGTTCCAGAACAAAGTCACCCTGATCACCGGTGCCGCCGGGGGCGTTGGTCAAGCCCTGGCCCTGTTGTTCGCCCGCGAAGGCGCACGGCTGATGCTCTCCGATCGAGAGGAGGGCGCTTGCGCGCTGATCGCCGAACAGGCTCGCGCCCTCGGCGCTGAGGTCGGCTACCTGGCCGGCGACCTGCGTCAGAAGAGCTACTGCGAGGCCCTGGTGAACGCCGCCGTGGAAAGCTTCGGCGGCCTCGATATCGTGCTGAACAACGCCGGCATCATCCCGCGCGGCACTATCGAGGAGACCACTGACGACATGTGGTTCGACGCCATGGGCGTTAACCTCAATGCGGTGTTCTACATCTGCCGCGCGGCGATCCCGCACATGAAAGGGCGCAAAGGCGCGGCCATCGTCAATACCTCCTCGGTGTGGGGCCTCTACCCGGGTCCCGGGCATGTGGCCTATTGCACCAGCAAGGGCGCGGTGGCGGCCCTGAGCAAAAACCTCGGCCGCGATTGCGCGCCGCTGGGCATCCGGGTCAACGCGGTCTGCCCGCACGAGATCAATACGCCGATGATCCGCAGCGGCTTCGAACGCCGCGGCCTGGACCCGGACAAGGCCGTCGAAGAGCTGAACAAGAGTGTGCCCTTGGGTCGCATCGCCGAACCGGAGGACATCGCCGACGTGATCGCCTTCCTGGCCAGCGACGAGGCGCGCTACATCGCCGGGGAAACCCTTGAAGTGACCGGCGCCAAGCCGGTATCCGGATAAGGAGAAGAACATGTTGCTGACAGGTAAGAACGCCGTGGTGACCGGCGGCGGGCGAGGTATCGGCCGTGGTATCACCGAGAAGC
>JAGGNC010000312.1 GCA_017886405.1 Pseudomonas sp.
CCTGGAACCTAGCCTGGTACTGCTGGTCGAAGCCGGATTGGCCAAAGCGCTGGACAAGGTCGAAGCCACCTGGGATCCGCGGCCGACTGTTGGCGTGGTGATTGCGGCGGGTGGTTATCCCGCCGATTACGTCAAAGGTGATGTGATCGAAGGCCTGGATGCTGCTGCTCAGCTCAACGGCAAGGTGTTCCACGCCGGCACCGCTCTGCAAGACGGCCAGGTCGTCACGGCCGGCGGTCGTGTCCTCTGCGCAACGGCCATCGGCCAGTCGGTTGAGCAAGCCCAACAACAGGCCTACCGCCTGGCTGAGAAGATACGGTGGAACGGCAGCTTCTACCGTAACGATATCGGTTACCGTGCCATTGCCCGTGAGCGCGGGGAAGAATGACAATAAATCCAGGGTAGATAAGAACATGACGACCAATTGGCGATCATAGTGCTACTTGCCTCGCGTACAGCTTGACTATAATCCGACCACTCATTATTGAAGGGACCTCGCCGTGCACCGGCTTAGGATTGCCACTGGACTGCTTGTCAGCTTACTGCTGACCCTGCTCTGCTTGCCTTTTGCGCTCGCGGCAGAGCAGGCGCAGCCGCCCGTGGAGCCGCAAGAGCACTGGTCCATTTTCATCGACAAAGATGCCGACCTCAGTTTCGCGCAGGTGATCAGCCAGTCGCAGCGGTTCCGACCGCTCGATAAGCGCGCCGCTAGCTTCCCTGCTTCGTCCCACGCCATCTGGCTGCATGTTAAGAATCCAGGCTATAACGCCCCCCATTGGCTCTGGCTGCTTGCTCCACGCGTGCAGTATTTGGATTTCTACCTGCTGCGTGACGGGCAGCTCGAACAGCACCTGCAAACCGGCGAAGCCTTATCGCAGGTCAGTCGCCCACTGCCTTCGCGCGCCTACCTGTTCAATGTGCCTAATGATGGACAGCCCCGCGAAGCCTATATCCGCATGACCTCCAACCACGCATTGATGATGTGGTTCAAGGCGATCAACCAAGCAGAACTGGTTTCCCAGGAAAACCCCGCCTACTTATTTGGTGCGCTGCTCGGCGGCCTGCTGCTGCTCGCGCTATTCAATCTGCTGCGCATGGCCTACTCGCCGACCATCAGCAACCTGTGGCTGGCAGGCATGCATCTGGCTCTGGCCTTGTGCGCCACCGGCAACTTGGGCTTGCTGGCCGTGTGGCTGCCTGGACAGAGTCACAACCAGTCACTGCTAGCCGATCTCTCGGCCCTGACGGCAGGGCTGTGTGCCCTGGGCTTCGCACTAAACTTCTTCCAAGGCACCAAGGTCGAACGCAGCCCGTTGCGCTTCGTGCTGCACGCCGAGTTTGTGGTGATTGCGCTGGTTGCCGCGATGATCCTATTTACCGGGCTGCTCTGGCACAACTGGCTGGTGTATGGTTTGGTTTTGATGACCGCCATAACCATTCCATTGATCGCGTTAGTGCACTGGCGCGCCGGATATCAGCCTGCGCGCCTGATCGTCATGGGCTTGGTGATTTTTCTGCTGGGGTTGGCGGTTCTGGGCCCGGCGCTGTTGGGTTTCGACCAGCTCAATCCAGGCTGGCTGGTGCTCAGCGTATTCTCCGTTGCCCTGCTGTGCGGCCTGATCTTAAGCATCGCCCTCTCCGAGCGACAGCGGCAGATCCAGAACGACACCCTAACGTTGCGCACCACCGAAGCGGCAGCGAGCGCCGAACTGAAAGCCAAAGCCGAATTCCTCGCCAAGATCAGTCACGAAATTCGTACGCCCATGAATGGTGTACTGGGCATGACCGAACTGCTGCTCGGTACACCCCTTTCAGCCAAGCAACGTGATTACGCGCAGACCATCCACAGCGCGGGCAACGAACTGCTCACCCTGATCAACGAAATCCTCGACATCTCCAAGCTCGAGTCCGGGCAGATCGAACTGGACGACGTACAATTCGACCTCAACGCCCTGATCGAAGACTGCCTGGGCATCTTCCGCGCCAAGGCCGAGCAGCAGAAGGTCGAGCTGATCAGTTTTATCCAGCCACACGTACCACGCGTGATCAGTGGCGACCCCACACGCCTGCGCCAGATCCTATTGAGCCTGCTGGAAAACGCGTTTAAACAGAGCGTTGAAGGCGAAATCTTGCTGGTGGTGGCCCTGGATACCAGCGCCGAAAACCCACGCTTGCGCATCGCCGTTCAGGACAGCGGCAAGCCTATGGATGCCGGTGAGCGCGCTGCCCTGCTGAATGCCGAACTGCACAGCAAGGACCTCCTCGCGACCACCAAACTGGGGGGCCACCTCGGCCTGATCATCGCCCGCCAGCTGGTAAGGTTGATGGCCGGTGAGTTCGGCATTCAAAGCGGCGGCAGTCAGGGCTCAAGCCTGTGGCTGACCCTACCGCTGGATGCCACGCGCCTGAAGCAGCCAACTGCCGACCTCGACGCCTCGCTGCAAGGCGCACGCCTGCTGGTGGTGGACGACAACGACACCTGCCGCAAGATTCTGGTGCAGCAGTGCAGCGCCTGGGGCATGCAGGTCAGCGCCGTAGCGTCGGGTAAAGAAGCGCTGGCCTTGTTGCGCACCAAGGCGCACCTGCGCGAATTCTTCGATGCCGTGCTGCTGGATCAGCAAATGCCCGGCATGAGCGGCATGCAGCTGGCCGCGCGGATCAAAGAAGACGCCAACCTCAACCATGACATTTTGCTGATCATGCTCAGCGGCATCAGCAACTCGCCAAGCAAGATCATTGCGCGCAACGCCGGGATCAAACGCATCCTGGCCAAACCGGTGGCCGGCTACACCCTGAAAACCATCCTGGCCGATGAACTGGCGCAGCGTGGCAAGGGTGATTCGCCAATGTTCAGCCCGTCGCCGTTGAGCGCTCCGCTGCACCTGCCGAGTGATTTCCGCATTCTGGTGGCCGAAGACAACAGCATCTCCACTAAGGTTATTCGCGGCATGCTCGGCAAGCTCAACTTGCAACCCGACACTGCCTGCAATGGTGAAGAAGCCCTCCGCGCGATGAAGGCCCAACAGTACGACCTGGTGCTGATGGATTGCGAAATGCCGATACTCGACGGCTTCTCCGCCACCGCGCAACTGCGCGCCTGGGAAGCCGCCGAACAGCGCGCCCGCACGCCGGTGGTGGCACTCACCGCGCATATCCTCAATGAGCACAAGGGCCGCGCACGCCAGGCCGGCATGGATGGGCACATGTCCAAGCCGGTGGAAATGTCGCAACTGCGCGAGCTGATTGCGCACTGGGTAGCCGAACGAGAAACCCGCCGCCAGCACGACGCGCGGCCAGCTAAATAGAGCGACCGGGATTGCCCGACCGCCACTAGACTCTTACCCTGCCCCTGGTTTATCGAGACGAGTCCTGCCCATGGCGTCCGCGCTGTTCAGTCTGTATTTGAAACTGCTGGTGCTTTACAGCCCCTTTTTTGTGTTGTCGTGCTTTATCGGCCTGAGCCGCGGCTACACAGTCAAGGAGCGCAAGCGCCTGGCCTGGAAGGTAGCGCTCGGCGTATTGATCGCCAGCGTGCTGCTGTACCTGTTTGGCAAATACATCTTCACCCTGTTCGGTATCACCATCGATGCCTTCCGCATCGGTGCCGGCAGCGTGCTGTTTATCTCGGCGCTGGGCATGGCTCAGGGCAAGCCAGCCATACAAACCGACAACGTGCAGCAGGACGTCACCATTGTACCGCTGACCATCCCGCTGACCGTCGGCCCTGGCACCATCGGCGCCCTGCTATTGATGGGCGCCAGCCAGCCGGAGTGGAGCGATAAGGCCGTGGCGGTGCTGGGCATCGCCCTGGCCAGCCTTACGGTGGGCATCGTGCTCTACCTGTCCAACCAGTTCGAGCGCCTGCTCGGCGACCAAGGGCTGCAGATCGTCAGCCGCCTGATGGGCTTGTTTGTCTGCGCCCTGGCGGCGCAGATCATCTTTACCGGGGTGAAAAACTACCTGGCGCTTTAACCGCTGCCCGCAACCAAAACAGGTCGCCGGCGGACCGCGCACCATAAGTTGGCAAACAGCCCCACGGCGGTGCATAAACACCGCCTCGCGCTATAACTGCTCCGCTATAAACCAGCCAAGCTACTGAATTAAATAGCCTTTATAACTCTGGCACTGGGCTTGCTCTGATTACTCCATCTCTTGGAT
>JAGGNC010000051.1 GCA_017886405.1 Pseudomonas sp.
GCCGAGCGCGTTGCGATGATTACAACCTGTCGTTGTTTGGCGTCACGGTTGATCCCGAGGACGAACGGCTGCGGCGGGTGTCACCGAGTTGCCGGGGATACGTTACGTCTGGGATTTTGATCGCCAGATCAGCGGGCTATATGGCGCACTGCAGGTGGATGGTAGTTACCGCAAGGTGACCTACCTGCGCGATCCGATGTTGCGGGTGATGGCCGTGCTGCCGTTCGCCGCTACCGCGCAGGCGCACGTAACGGCTGTGCTGGCGCTGTTGGATCGCTTGCCGGCGATCGGCCCGGCGTACCCGGCCAGGTCGCAGGCGCCGGTGCTGGTGCTGCTACGGGTATTCGAGCCGAGTTTATGCCAGGCGTTGATGGACTATTACCGCACCCAGGGCGGCGAACCTTCGGGCTTCATGCAGGACATCAATGGCAAGACGGTGATGGTCCTTGGCCAGGACCACAAGAGTCGGCGCGACTGCACGCTTGAGAACGAGGCTCTGCGCCAGGCTTGTCGGCGGCGAATTTATGAGCGGGTAGTGCCGGAAATCCTCAAGGCCTTCCAGTTTCGCGTCACGCGCATGGAGCGCTATCTGGTCGGCTGCTGCGACGCTAGCGAGGGTGGGCATTTTCGCGCGCACCGCGACAACACCACCAAGGGCACGGCGCATCGACGTTTTGCGATATCGCTGTTTCTCAATAGTGGCGAGTACGACGGTGGTTTTCTGCGCTTCCCCGAATTTGGCCCGGGCCTGTATACCGCGCCGCCAGGCGGCGCGGTGGTGTTCTCCTGCGGGTTGCTGCATGAAGCCATGCCTGTGACGCGCGGTCAGCGTTACATGTTTCTGCCGTTTCTCTACGCCGAGCAGGCGCGGCGCATTCGCGAGGAAAACCAGGCGTACCTCGACGTTGGGCCTGACCCTGCTACTCCCGCAGCGGAGGAGGAGGTCGGGGCAGCCGGGGCCGGTTAGTCCGCGGCACTGACTACGCCTATCTGGCACGATTGCTTCTTCGCGCGCTGTGTTTAGCGCAAGCATGGTTCTAAACTGCGGGGACATAACTAAAACATTGCGTGAACTTGCCTGCATGAAAATCCATCCCCTGCCTCCACTCAACAGCCTGGTGGCTTTCGAAGCGGCTGCGCGCCACCTGAGTTTTACCCTGGCCGCGCACGAACTGAACGTCACCCAGGGCGCGATCAGCCGCCAAGTGCGCCTGCTCGAGGACTACCTGGGCAAGACTCTGTTCGAACGCACCACACGGGCGATCAACTTGAGCCCGACCGGTGGCCAGTACTATGCGACGGTGCGAACCGCGTTGATGCAACTGGCCCATGCCACCGGTGAAATTCGCCACTGGCAGGGCCCCCAACAGGTGACCGTGGTCACCAGTACGGCGATGGCCTCGTTGTGGCTGCTGCCCAAGGTGGCGGAGTTTCAGCGCGATAACGAAGAGATCGACCTGCGCATCATCGCCTATGACCAGGTCAAGGATTTCTCCCGCCTGGATTGCGACCTGGCGTTGTACTACTGCCGCACCCCGCCGAAGGACATGCAGGTGACGCCGCTGTTCGCCGAGGAAGTGTTCCCGGTGTGCAGCCCGGGCTATCTGGCCAAGAACCCGACGCTGAGCACCCCGCAGCAGCTGGCCGACTGCACCTGGCTGTGGCTGGAGGATCCGCAGCGCGACTGGATCGGCTGGTCCGAGTGGTTCCAGCGCCTGGGCCTTAAAGGCATCGAGCCCAGGCGGCGGATCAACATCAACAGTTACTCGATGCTGATTCAATCGGCGCTCAGTGGTCAGGGCATCGCGCTGGCCTGGTCGAACCTGGTCGACAACCACCTGCAGACCGGCGCCCTGGTTAGGCCGATCGATACCGTGTTGCAGTCGGATGCGCAGTTCTGCCTGCTCGAGCCGCTCGGCCGGGGCGTGTTGCGCCAGAGCGTCAAGTGCTTCCGCGCCTGGTTACTTGAGCAGTTGCCGCCTGCGCTGGACGATGCAACGCTCGGTGCTGGTGCATAACTACCGAGCCGAAACGAACGCTGCCGCAGGCTTGTGGCCTGCGGCAGCGTTGCATGGAGCAGTCGCGGCGCTAGTTTGGGACTATGCGCGGCTATTCCTCAGCAGGCCTTTCGCACGGGTAGCGCGAGGGGAGTGGCCCCGCCCAGCACGACCGTAGGCGCAATGCCGGGGTCGTCCTGGGAGTGTTCCTGCGTTAGCGACTGGTATCCCGGTGGTGGCGTGGGAAGGCCAGCGGAGTTGCCTGACGCAAGCAACGCGCCGTGGCAGGACTCATGTGCAGGATGAATTCGCTGATCGATGGCTGTTGGATGCTTTCCAGCCTGCCGGCATCACCACCCGTGGCCAATAAATCCGCTTAAACACGCTCGACCTGCGTCAGGGCAGGCGAACCCGTGTGGGCGTCTGTCGCGCGCAGTCGACGCTGAGGCCCGCCTTCTGTTGATTCCGCATGGCGGGTTTGACTGTGGCTAAGGTGGCGTTTCCCCGGTCCCTCGAACCAGCCATTTATTGTCATGGATTGATGATCTTTGCGCATATGCAAGCCCTCGTTACTGGGCTGGCGGCGGTCAATCAAGCCGCTGAGCATGTACGGCTGAATGGATGATTAAAAGTCATAAATCCAGCCGTTAAAAATCGTTTGTCGAACTATCCCCAGATTCTCGAAACTCGCCGCCAACGGACCTGGCCAGCGAGCCTGCCGATCAATCAGTCACCGTGCCCAGCAGGGGAGAACAACAATGACCAACTCCATCGCTCAACATATTCCGGTGCAACAACTGGAAACTGTCCTCAATCCGATCCATGAGGCCACTGGCCTGGCTAACGAGTTTTATATCGAGCAGGATCATTTCGAGCTGGAGCGCGATCAGGTGATGGGCAAGACCTGGGCCTGTGTTGGTTTCGCCAGCGACCTGACCCAGAACGGCTCGGTCAAGCCGGTCGACTTTATGGGCCTGCCGCTGCTGCTGATGCGCAATCGCGAGGGTCTGGTGCAGGTGTTCCACAACGTCTGCAGTCACCGTGGCATGAAGCTGGTGCAGGAAGAAGGCACCGTGCAGGGCGTGATCCGTTGCCCCTACCACTCCTGGACTTACGACTTGAATGGCGGCCTGCGCGGCACGCCGCACGTGGGTGGTATCGATGTGCACAAGGACGAGCGCTTCGCCTGCGAAAAGCACGGCTTGAAGGCCATTCGCAGCGCCATCTGGATGGACATGGTATTCGTCAACCTGTCCGGCGATGCCCAATCGTTGGAAGACATGCTCGCGCCGCTAACCGCGCGCTGGAGCCAGTTCCTCGGTGATGACGGCATGAGTCTGCTGCGCCGCCGCGCGCACATGGATGCCACCACCCTGGACATCAACTGCAACTGGAAGCTGGCGGTGGAGAACTACTGTGAGGCCTACCACCTGCCGTGGGTGCACCCGAGCCTGAACAGCTACTCGCGCCTGGAAGACCACTACAACATCCTGTTCGACGAGCGTTTTGCCGGTCAGGGCAGCCACGCCTACAACCTCTCCGACGTCGCCGGCACCCATCTGCCGAAGTTCCCGAGCTGGCCGCAGGACCGCTTGCGCAACGCCGAGTACGTGGCGTTCTTCCCCAACGTGCTGCTCGGCATCCAAGCCGACCATGCCTTCGCCATGCAACTGGAACCGGTCGCGCCGGGCCGCACCATCGAGCACCTGCGTCTGTTCTATGTCGGTGAGGAAGCCCTGGGCGACGAGTACGCCGCGTGCCGCAACGCCATCCTGGAATCCTGGAAGGTGGTGTTCGCCGAGGACATCAGCTCGGTCGAAGGCATGCAGAAAGGCCGCCATTCGCCGGGCTACAAGGGCGGCGCCTTCTCTCCGGAGATGGATATCCCGACCCACTTCTTCCATCAGTGGGCGGCGCGTCAGCTGCTGGCCACCGTACCGTCCGCCTGAGGAGGCCGCCATGTATCCGATTGCATCCCACTGGCTCAACTACATCGACGGCGAGTGGCTCGATAGCGAGTCGCACCTGACGGTCAACAACCCTGGCAGCGGCGAGCCGCTGGCGACCATCGCCCAGGCCTCTACCGCCGATGCCGAGCGCGCCGTGCAGGCGGCCCGGCGCTGCGCCGATAGC
>JAGGNC010000206.1 GCA_017886405.1 Pseudomonas sp.
GCGCACCGGAGTTGGATGACTATGACTGCACCCGTTGAGTTCATCGCGCCAGCCGCCGATCAAGCGCTCCTACGTCACGTCTTGCGCACTAGCCTGCGTCTGCTGTTTCGCGGTCTTGTGCGTCCACCGACGCCAATTGCTGGGCAGCGTGCTGTACTGCGCCTGTTAACCGCCGCCAGCCAGACGCCGCGCGGCATCACTCGCAGCGCCGGCACGCTGGCTGGGCGGTCCTGCGAATGGCATAAGCCGCAGAGTGGCCGCGGCAGCGTGCTGCTGTACCTGCATGGCGGTGCTTTCGTGATTGGCGGGGCGAATACCCACCGGGCGATCTGTTCCAACCTGGCCAAGCGCGGGCAAATGGACGTTTGCGCCCTGGACTATCGGTTGGCGCCGGCGCATCAATACCCAGCCGCCCGTGAAGATGCCTTGGCGGCATTCCAGGCGCTGATTGAGTTGGGCTACACGCCATCGCAGATCGTCATCGGCGGCGACTCCGCCGGCGGCAACCTGAGTCTGATCACCAGCTTACGCCTGCGCGACCTGGGCTTGCCGCAACCGGCGGCGCTGGTGTGCTTTTCCCCGGTGACCGACTTCACCGGCGCGCAGCTGCACGAGCCGCCAGCCGGTGATCCACTGATCCACCTTAAGTGGGTGGAGCAAGCCCTTACGTTGTATTGCCCGGCCGGGCTGGCGCATGACGATCCAGGTCTATCGCCGCTGTTTGCCGATTTGCACGGCCTGGCTCCGCTGCTGATTCAGGTGGGCGAAGACGAAATTCTGCGCAATGACAGCCTGCGCTTTGCCGACAAGGCCAAGGCCGCCGGTGTTGATGTGCAACTGCAGCGCTATCCGCACCTGTGGCATGTGTTTCAGGCCCACGCCGGCATGCTCAACGCGGCGGATTTCGCCCTGGCTGAAGTGGTGAGTTTTCTCCGTGAGCGGGGCTGCTGAATGAACACTATCCTGATTACCGGCGCCGCGTCGGGGATTGGTGCGGCCACAGCCCGGCTGTTTCACCAGCAGGGCTGGCAGGTCGGCCTGCTCGATATCAACCATCAGGCGCTGGCCGCATTGGCAGGCGAGCTCGGCAACGTCTGGCATGCCGAGCTGGATGTGGCTGACCCGGCGGCGGTTAAGGTCGCCCTGGCAGAGTTCTGCGCCTTGCATGGCGGGCAGTTGCGCCTGCTGTTCAACAGTGCGGGGATTTTGCAGTGCGGTCACTTTGAAGAAATCGAACTGGCCGAGCATGCGCGTATTGTGCAGATCAACGTGCAGGGCACTCTGAACATGATCCATGCGGCATTTCCCTACCTCAAAGCCACACCGCACGCTCAGGTGATCAATATGAGCTCGGCTTCAGGGCTCTATGGTGTGCCGCATCTGGCCAGTTACTCGGCCTCCAAGTTCGCCGTGCGCGGGCTGACTGAAGCGCTGGATCTGGAGTGGGCCAAGTACGGTATTCGCGTCGGCGACCTGATGCCGCCCTTTGTCAGCACGCCGATGCTCAATAATCAGGGTTTCCAGGCCCCGGTGCTGCGTCGTCTGGGTGTCAATCTTGACGCTAGTGCAGTGGCGCAGGCTGCCTGGGCGCAGACCCAGAGTCATGCCGTCCATCGACCCATCAGTCTGCAGTTCAAATTGCTCTACTGGTCCGGACAGCTAACGCCTATGTGGTTATCACGCCGCATCATGGCCTGGCTTGGTCGCGAGTAATGGGTTTGAGCGCCACGTTTTAGGCACTGTTGAATGCACTTACAAGTTTCACTGGGCAAACGTACTGCGATAGGACTAGTCTGCAAGTAACGCTTACGACTTGTTCGCTCTGATCAAGCCTGCGTTAACCAGCCCTGGTTTCAGGACTGGCTTATGACATATCAAGCAGCATCATCGCTTGATTCTCGGGCGGCACTGCAACTGGTGCCGCGACATCGCTGAAGCTCTAGCGGTAGCAATGGGAAAGCGTTTAACAGGCCGTAGTATTGCTGTATCGACACCTTGTTGGTTCTTAGCGTCCTGTAAATTTATCCATCGCCTGAGGGAGTCACTTCATGAGCACAGCCTTGCAAGACGATGTCAGCAATGGGGTCTTACGACGGATGAAGGAAGGCGGCTTCGACTTTTTGAGCTTCCACCCCATTGAGTTCTACGCCCTGTTCCCGGATGAGGAACGGGCCCGTCAAGCCACCCGTAAATTTAGAGGGGAGTCTTTGCACGCCCTGGTGACCGAACGTGATGACGGCGTTTGGCACCTGCAAGTCAGTAAAGTGATGTTCGCCACCTACCACGGCATCGATGATTTTGAGCATGATCTGGAATCGGTCGTACTACCGCTTGGTGGAAAATTAGATGGGTGGGGCGTAACCCAGGAGGTGAGGCAGCCCTGAGTCCTCTATACCGGCCAGCTTTTGGCTGGCCGGTATCACTTGCTACTCCCGCCAACTGCAAACCCAGCCAATCGCCCCTCGACCCTAGCCTGCGCTTTGCTTCAAACTTGGCGCATGACTGATATTCTGATTTTTACCCATATCGATTACTGCCCGCCGGCCCACCTGGGTAAGGTGCTCAAGCAGGCTGGCCATGCATTCACGGTGCTGCGCGCCGATCTTGGCGAATTGGATGGCATCGACCTCGATCGCCCTAAGGCCGTGGCCATTATGGGCGGGCCGATGAGCGTGAATGATCCGCTGCCTTGGATAGAGACTGAAGTAGCTGCGCTGCAGCACTTTATCCGCCGTGATATTCCACTGATCGGTCATTGCCTAGGCGGCCAATTGCTGGCCAAGGCCTTAGGTGCCGATATCTCTCGTATGCCTTATACCGAGAGTGGCTGGCAGCCGCTTAGTCGGATCGATCAGGCCGGACCAAGCCCTTGGCTGGAGCATCTACCGCAGACCTTTTCGATGTTCCAATGGCATGGCGATAGTTTCGCCATGCCGCCCGGTGCGCAGCCTTTGCTGAGCAGCCGGTGGTGTAGCAACCAGGCATTTACCTGGGGCGATAAGCTGCTGGCCCTGCAAGGCCACCCGGAAATGGACGAAGCTCTGGTGCGCCAGTGGCTGGGCGACTGGCACCACCTGCTGGACGAAACCCAACCGAGCCAGCAGAGCAGGGCACAGATGCTCGAAGACCTGCCGAGTAAAATTGCTCAGCTAAACCGCGTCGCCGAAGGCTGCTACCGACACTGGCTGCAGCTGGCGGGGCTTTAAAGCCTGTTGTTGCTTATCGCCCGGATGCAATCTGCAAGTTCTTGCGATTTGCACAATTACCCTCAGAATTCATCGGGCTATATATACAAAGGAAACTTATGTACCAACTCGACGACCTGCTGCACCTGATGGCGCGTCTGCGTGATCCGCGGCATGGCTGCCCGTGGGATTTAAAGCAGAATTACGCGAGCATCGTGCCTTACACCCTGGAAGAGGCCTACGAGGTGGCGGATGCCATTGAACGTGGCGATTTCGATCACTTGCCCGGTGAGTTAGGCGACCTGCTGTTTCAAGTGGTGTATTACAGCCAGTTGGCGCGGGAAGAAGGGCGTTTTGAGTTTGCTCAGGTGGTCGACGGAATTACCCGCAAGTTAGTGCGGCGTCATCCCCATGTGTTCCCCGATGGCGATCTGTATGGCGCGCCGGATGTGGCCAAGCTGGGCGAGGCAGCGGTCAAACAGCGCTGGGAAGAGATCAAGGCCGAAGAGCGTGCTGAGAAAGCCGCTGCCCCTGAGCAGCTTTCATTGCTCGATGATGTACCGCTAGCGCTGCCATCGCTAAACCGCGCGATCAAGTTGCAAACGCGTGCCGCCCAGGTCGGTTTCGACTGGCCAGAAGCCTTGCCGGTGGTCGATAAGGTGCGTGAAGAGCTGGATGAAGTGCTGCAAGCCATGAGCGAGAATGACCCCGAAGCGATTAGCGAGGAGATCGGCGACCTGCTCTTTGTGGTCTGCAACCTGGCGCGGCACCTTAAGGTCGACCCGGAAACCGCCCTGCGTGCGGCCAATGGCAAGTTCGAGCGGCGCTTTCGATTTATCGAGCAGGCATTGCGCGAAGTCGGTCGCGCTATGCAAGATTGTCCCCTGGAAGAATTGGACGCGCTCTGGGGCGAAGCCAAGAAGTTGGAAAAACAGCAAGCAGCGGATTGCTGATTGCGCTGGGCAGGTTCCAGCCACTATTTATTTGTCGGAAAGGTAGGTTATGGCTCTCTCACTACGCGATCAGTTGCTTAAAGCCGGGCTGGTCAACGAAAAGCAGGCCAAGCAGGTCGGCAAGGAACAACAGAAGAAGCAACGTCTGGAGAACAAAGGTCATATTGAGAAGGACGAGTCGCAAAAGCTTGCCGCTCAGCAGGCCATGGCCGAGAAAGCCGCGCGTGATCAGGTGCTGAATCGCCAGCAGCAGGAGAAGGTCGAGCAGAAAGCTCGCACTGCGCAAATCAAGCAGCTGATTGAGGTATCCCGACTGCCCAAGCTGACCACCGAGGATTATTACAATTTCGTCGACGACAAAAAGGTCAAGCGCCTGGCGGTCAACAGCCTCATGCGCAACAAGCTCAGCAGTGGCTCGTTGGCCATCGTACGGCACGGTGGTGGCTACGAAGTGATTCCGCGTGAGGCGGCACTGAAGATTCAGGAGCGTGATGCCCAGCGCGTGGTGCTGCTCAATATCCCGACAGAAGCCCCGGATGCTGATGATCCCTACGCGGCTTATCAGGTGCCGGATGACCTAATGTGGTGATGCGCTGCTGGGCTTCATGTACGCATGAAAAATGGCCGGGAATCATTTTTAACGTCGCATAGCGACGGCCAAAAGGGTGGCCGCCATGGCCATAAAAAAGCCGAGCTCATGTGCTCGGCTTTTTTGTATTCCCGCGGTTTAGTCCTGGCGGCCTGCAACGGTCCGGCCGTCAACGCTGCCTTGCTTGAGCATGATCTGGTATTCCTTGCCGTCTTTCTCGACCTGATGCAGGCGCACCAGCAGGTAATCCCAGTCCTTGGCAAACCAAAGGATGGTCTTGCGGCTGCTTTGGGTCGGGTCACGCACGCGCTCGACCTTGACGGCGTCGATCAATCCCGCTTTGGTGCGCACCACTTCATCGCCGAGCACGCGGAAGTCATAGGTTTCCACTTCATCGCCGTCTACCACTTGGTAGCTCATGCTCTTGGTGCCAGCAGCCACGTCATATTGCAGGGCCAACTGGTAGGTCGACTTGTCCAGTAAGCCGCGGTTTAGTGGCAAGCGAACAGGGGTGCCACGGTCGCTGCCAATAACCTGCTTGGCGCTCCAGTCGAAGTCGTGCTCGATCTTCTTGCTTTTACCCAGACCGCCGCGCTCGTAGAGATAGGTCTGCGGCAGAAGTACCTCTTTATCCACACGCAGGGTGCTTTGTTCGGTCAGGCTGGCGACCAGCATGGACGCTTCGAAGTTGAGCTGCCAAAGGCCGTTATCCAAGGCTTGCAGGCTACGTTCGGCGCTACCGCTGACGGGCAGTTGTTTCCAGTCAGCGGTGTAGCTTGCAGAGAAGGGTTTAAGCTCGATGGCCAATGCCGGCAAGCTCAGAAGTGTTAGTGCGAACAGTAAGGCGCGACCCATGGTGTCTCCATCAAGTTCGAATAAGATGTCCGGTACTTGGTAACAGTTGCTCGTCCAACATTGCCCCGTGAGGCGACAGCTGCAGGCGACCTTCGGCAAACCAGCGCACTGCCAGCGGATAAATCACATATTCTTGCACATGTACGCGCTGTGCCAGGCTGCTTGGCGAGTCACTCAACTGTACCGGTAGCACTGCCTGTATGACCAGTGGTCCGCCATCGAGTTGCTCGCTGACAAAATGCACGCTGCAACCATGCTCGCTATCTCCAGCCTCTAGCGCCCGTTGGTGGGTGTGTAAGCCTTTATATTTCGGCAGTAGCGAGGGGTGGATATTCAGCAGGCGGCCGGCGTAATGACGCACGAAACCGGGCGTAAGTATGCGCATAAAGCCAGCCAGCAGCACCAGTTGCGGGTTATAGCTGTCGATGGCTTCAGCCAGTGCGACGTCGAAGGCCTCACGGCCGTCGAACTGCTTGTGATCGAGTACCTGCGTGGCGATGCCTGCGGTCTGCGCACGTTGCAGGCCAAAAGCATCAGCTTTGTTGGCAATCACTGCAGCTATTCGCGCTGGATGCTCACCGACCGTAGTGCTGTCAATCAGCGCCTGCAGGTTGCTGCCGGAGCCGGAGATCAGCACCACCACATTACACGGTGCCGACATTAGTGCTGTTTCAGGTTGTTCAGTACGACCTGGGCAGCACCTTCGGCGGCTGCATCGATTTGGCCGATCACCCATGGCTGCTCGCCAGCGGCGGTGAGGGTTTGCAAGGTGATTTCAACCTGATCCTGGGCCACGCAGATAACCATACCTACTCCGCAGTTGAGCACGCGGTGCATTTCGTGCTCATCAACATTGCCTTTTTCCTGCAACCAATCGAATACCGCGGGACGCGTCCAGCTGGCTATATCGACCACCGCCTGAGCGCCTTTTGGCAGCACGCGCGGGATATTGTCGAGCAGGCCACCCCCGGTAATATGGGCCATGGCCTTGACTGCGCCGGTGTCCTTGATCAGCTTCAACAGCGGTTTCACGTAAATACGCGTCGGCGCCATCAGCAGGTCAGTCAGTGGCTTGCCAGCAACCTGGGTGGTTTCGATGTCAGTACCCGACACTTCGATGATCTTGCGGATCAGCGAGTAGCCGTTGGAGTGCGGGCCAGAGGAAGGCAGGGCGATCAGCGCATCACCGGCGGCAACTTTGGAACCGTCGATGATTTCGGCTTTCTCTACCACGCCAACGCAGAAGCCGGCCAGGTCGTAATCTTCGCCTTCGTACATACCGGGCATTTCAGCGGTTTCACCGCCGACTAGGGAGCAGCCGGCCAGTTCGCAGCCTGCACCGATACCGGTAACTACGGTGGCGGCCACGTCAACATTGAGTTTGCCGGTGGCGTAGTAGTCGAGGAAGAACAGCGGCTCGGCACCGCAGACCACCAGGTCGTTGACGCACATGGCGACGAGGTCCTGGCCAATGCTGTCGTGTTTGTTCAGGTTCAATGCCAGGCGCAACTTGGTGCCTACGCCATCAGTGCCGGAGACCAGAACCGGTTGTTTGTAGCCTGCCGGAATCTCACACAGTGCGCCGAAGCCGCCCAGCCCACCCATTACTTCCGGACGCGCAGTGCGCTTGGCCACGCTTTTTATGCGCTCGACCAGGGCTTCGCCTGCGTCGATATCTACACCTGCGTCCTTGTAGCTAATGGGGGGTTGCTTGCTCATAGATCCAGGCCTTTAGGAGGGATTCGGATAGGCACCGCCGATTGTGGTGGCGGTCTGCGAAGGCGCGCGATTTTATCAGGCTTACCCGGAGGCGGCCAGCCGTTAGGGTCTGTTGCTGTTTCGAAGCAAGCCGCCTGCGAAACGTAAATAGACCCTTAGATTGTGGACGTTTGGGTGGCTATTTGAGGGGGTGATTTATTTTGCATCGGACCGATGTTGGCGTTGCGCGGCTGAAAAGGGCGTTGGAATGTGCCTTAACAGCACCTAAACTCCCAGCCCTGAGCTTTGCCGGCGGTTATGTCTGACGTGGGCTGGCCGCAACTGCTATTAAATCTGGCCTGTGTGCCACTTTCCGTCCATTGAGAATCCATTCATGCATTTGACCGCTCGCCTGCTTCTTGCCTGTTTGTCGCTGTCCGGCCTACCGGCCTTGGCCGCGCCCGTGAATGACCTCTACCAGGTCCGTGAAGCGGTCAGCAGCCAGCAGCCGGAGGAGCGCGCTGGCGCCTTTAATCGGGCGCTGGATACGTTGGTGTTACGCCTGACCGGTAACACCGATGCGGCGCAGAGCCCGGCACTGGCGGCCCTGCGCAAGGACCCGCAACAGATTGTCAGCCAATATGGCTATGAAGGTGACAAGTTACTGGTCGATTTCGACCCGCTGAGCACCGACCGCAGCCTGCGTCAGGCGGGCCTGGCGCTATGGGGCTCGAATCGCCCAAGTATTCTGCTGTGGTGGTTGAGTGATGCCAGTGATGGCAGTCGCCTCATCGGTGATGGCCAAGCCGCTGCTGCGCCGCTGAATCAAGCCGCGCAGCACCGTGGTCTGCCGCTGCGCCTGCCATTAGCCGATCTGCCCGAGCAACTGGTGGCCGTGCCGGAAAACCTCACTAGCAATGATCCAGCCGCCCTGCGTGAAGCTTCCGAACGCTACGCCGCCGATGCTTTACTGGCAGTGTTGGCGCGCGAAGCAAACGGTCAATGGCAAGCCGAGTGGCGACTGTGGCTGGGTGATGAGCGCGAGCAGGGAAGTGCCCAGGGCGCTGATCAGGCTGCCCTGGCGGATGCCATTCTGTTGGCGGTCAATCAGCGTCTGGCGCCACGATTTATCGTAGCTGCAGGTACCGCGAGCAGCTTGACCGTGCAAGTGCAAGGCGTTGACCTCGCGCGTTATGCCGAATTGCAGCGTATTTTTGAGCCCTTTGCCGCGCAATTGTTAAAGCTTGATGGCGATACGCTGACCTTTGCAGTTAATGCCAATGTCGAGCAATTGCGTGCACAGCTGAGCCTAGCGCGTTTACAAGAAGTGCCGGCGGAGGCTCCGTTGGTCGATGCCAGTCAGACGGTTACACCGCTTGCTACTGGGGTTGAGCCAGCTGCACTGACTGCACTGGGTGACAATGTGTTGAGATTTCGCTGGTAGACTGCGACTTTTGCACCCGTTCCATTGACTGAAAAACCGCAGCTCTTGAGCTGCGGTTTTGTTATTTGGTGGGGCTCGCGGATAGGAATGATTTTCTGGATAAGTGTTGGTATAGGGAGCGTAGAGCATGATCGATTCGAATCGTTGGGTATGGCTAGTCGGGGCGTTGCTGCTGGCCGGCTTGCTGTATCTGCTGGAACCGATTCTTTCGCCGTTTCTAATCAGCATTCTGCTGGCTTATATGGGCGACCCGCTGGTCGACCGCCTGGAGCGCTGGAAGCTGACACGAACCTGGGGTGTGGTGGTGGTCTTTGCGCTGATCGCTCTGGTTATGGCCATTTTGCTGCTGGTGTTGGTACCCATGCTGGGTAAGCAACTGGTGCGCCTGTATGAGCTGGTTCCGCAAATACTCGACTGGTTGCAGCACCAAGCGTTGCCGTGGATTCAGCTCAAGCTGGGTTTAAATGAGGGCTTCTGGCGTTTTGACGAGTTGAAGGACTCGCTGTCTGGGCAGTTAGGCAAAACCACAGATATTGTCGGCATGCTGCTGTCCAAGGCAACGGCTTCGGGCTTGGCGCTGCTGGCCTGGTTGGCCAACTTACTGCTGATTCCGGTGGTGAGCTTTTACTTACTTCGCGATTGGGACCTGATGCTCAACAAGCTGCACAGTTTGCTGCCGCGTGGTCGTGAGGGCTTGATTGTAAAGTTGTTCGGCGAGTGTCATGAAGTACTCGGGGCCTTCCTGCGCGGTCAACTGCTGGTGATGCTGGCGCTGGGTATGATGTATGCCACTGGGCTAATGGTGATTGGGCTGGAACTGGGGCTGCTAATTGGTGTGCTGGCCGGCTTGGCCAGCATCGTGCCGTACCTAGGTGTTGTGGTGGGAATTGGCGCGGCGTTGACGGCCGGTCTTTTCCAGTTCGGCTTGGATTTCTACCCGCTGCTGGGCATCACGGCGATATTTATCGTCGGGCAAATGCTTGAAGGAATGCTGCTGACACCGCTGCTGGTGGGCGACCGCATTGGACTGCACCCGGTAGCGGTGATTTTCGCGATCATGGCCGGCGGTCAACTGTTCGGCTTCACCGGTATCCTGCTGGCCTTGCCGGTGGCTGCGGTGATTATGGTGTTAATGCGTCATCTGCATGATTTCTATAAGCTTTCTGATCTTTATGGTAAGCCAGCAAGCAGTTCCGACGAGCCGCCTAACCCTGCATGACACCCATACAACTGCCCTTAGGTGTGCGTCTGCGTGATGACGCCACTTTCGCCAATTACTACCCCGGAGCCAATGCTGCGGCGCTGGGTTATGTCGAGCGACTGTGCGAAGCCGATGCCGGCTGGACGGAAAGCTTGATGTATTTATGGGGCGGTGAGGGCGTGGGCCGCAGTCACTTGCTGCAGGCGGCTTGTCTGCGCGTTGAACAGCGCAGTGAGCAGGCGGTTTACCTGCCGCTGGCCGAGGTGGTCGAATACGGCCCTGCCTTGTTGGACAATTTAGAGCAGTGCGAGCTGGTTTGCCTGGACGATCTGGATGCAGTGGCCGGGCGAAGCGAGTGGGAAGAAGCGTTGTTTCACCTGTTCAACCGTTTGCGCGACAGCGGCCGGCGGCTGTTGCTGGCTGCCAGTAAGTCACCACGCGAGCTGGCGATTAAGCTACCTGATCTGCAGTCTCGTATGACCCTGGCGTTGGTATTTCAGCTGCACTCACTGTCTGACGAAGACAAGCTGCGTGCTTTGCAACTGCGTGCCTCGCGTCGCGGTCTGCACATGAGTGATGAGGTCGGGCGCTTTATCCTGACCCGGGGCGAGCGCAGCATGAGTGCCTTGTTCGAATTGCTCGAACGCTTGGACCAGGCTTCGTTACAGGCTCAGCGCAAACTCACAATTCCCTTTCTAAAAGAAACCCTCGGTTGGTAAAGCGCTCGTTATTAAGGCTGCGGAGCCGGCGTGCAGCCAGGCTCAGCGTTTTACCTTAGTTTTGTCTATGTGCCCATTATGTGTTGCAGGCCGTTTTTGTAGGGTGGGTTAGTGGCGCTGTGGCGGTTATCGGGGCGCCACGCAATTTGAGCGCCGCGTAACCCACCATTGCGGTTTGCCGGTAGACCGCCATGGTGGGTTACGGCGCGTTGAGCGCCGAGGGTGTTTGTCTGATCCCGGTTCGCGCCTAACCCACCCTACGTATTACCGCGCTTCATGCACCGTACAACTGTTCGGGACAACTCAACACGCAATGGGTACATAGCCTTAGTTTTCTCCAGCCAACTTACGCTCGTACTGGAAGCGCCAGCGGGTATACATCAAGGCAGCGCAAAATAGGCTAAAACTCAGCCCCGTCAGCAGCCAGCCGTACAGCGCTTTGCTCGGGTCAAAGGCTGCGAGTACACCCTGGATAAAGTACAGGTTGACCACAAAGCAGGTCCACGCATGGGCACGTGCATGGCCTAGGACCAGGCCGGGTGCCAGCAGCAACAGCGGCGCGAGTTGAGCGCCAAGGATCACCCAGAGCAGTTTGCCGGGGACGTTGGCGAACCACAGGTTCCACCCCAGCAGCAGCGTGCCTAGGCCAAAAAAACTCAGCAGGCTCACGATGCGGCTGAGTTTCAAACGTGGCTGCAGCCATTCCAGGGTCGGTAGCGGTTTTGCGATTTTAGCCACGAGTAGTCTCCAGTTTTGCGGCAAGTTGCGCCAAGCGTTGACCGAGTGCACGGCACAGGGCGGTTTCATGTTCATCGAGGGCGCGTTTGCCATCGGCGCCGGCGTGGTGGCTGGCACCATAAGGCGTGCCGCCGCCGCGGGTTTCCAGCAGCGCGGCTTCACTGTAGGGCAGGCCGGTGATTAGCATGCCGTGATGCAGCAGCGGCAGCAGCATCGACAGCAGGGTGGTTTCCTGACCGCCATGCAGGCTGGCAGTTGAGGTGAAGACGCCGGCAGGTTTGCCGACCAGGCCACCGGTCAGCCATAGACCACTGGTGCCATCGAGAAAGTACTTGAGTGGCGCGGCCATATTGCCAAAACGGGTCGGGCTGCCGAGTGCCAGACCCGCGCAGTTCTTCAGGTCGTCTAGGCTGGCATAGAGCGCGCCTTCTGCAGGAATGTCCGCCGCCACCGCTTCACACTCGGCAGAAACTGCCGGGACGGTGCGCAGGCGTGCTTCCAGACCACCCATTGCAACACCTCGGGCAATCTGTCTGGCCATTTCGGCGGTTGCGCCATGGCGGCTGTAATACAGCACCAAGATATAGGGTGCGTTCACGGCAAAATCTCCAGAATTTTTTCAGGTGGGCGGCCGATAACGGCTTTATCACCGACAACCAGAATGGGACGCTCAATCAGCTTTGGCTGGCTGGCCATGGCGTCGATCAGTTGCGCATCCGTCAGTTGTGAGTTGCTCAGGCCGAGGGTTTTGTACTCATCTTCACCCGTGCGCAGCAGTTGCCGTGGGCTGAGGCCGAGCATGCTCAACAATTCCTGCAAGTGTGCGGTGCTCAAGGGCGTTTCTAAGTAACGCACGATGACCGGGTTGAGCCCGCGCTCTTCCAGCAGTTGCAATGCGCTGCGCGACTTTGAGCAGCGCGGGTTATGGTAGAGCGTCATGTCAGTCATGTTGGGGTCGCCGGTTACCTTCGATGGCGGCTATTCTAACCGCTAACGGTATCCACGCCTGCACCTGTAGCAGGTTGGCAGGACGCTAATGGCTAAGGAGAGGGCATGCTGCAGCGCGTAAACAACCTGTTGGAGTTCTGGCGTTTTTTGTTGCAGCGTTTTATTGCCGACCAAGGCACCAGTAATGCCGCGGCGCTGACCTACACCACTCTGTTTGCAGTGGTGCCGATGATGACGGTGACGTTTTCCATGCTCTCGGCCATTCCGGCGTTTCAGGATACCGGCGAGCAAATCCAGAGTTTTATCTTCCGCAACTTCGTACCCTCTGCCGGTGAAACCCTGCAGCAGTATCTGCGCGACTTCACCACCCAGGCGCGTCAGCTGACCTGGATTGGGGTGGCAGTATTGGCCGCAACAGCATTCTGGATGCTGGTGACCATCGAGAAAACCTTCAACACCATCTGGCGTGTGCGACAGCCGCGTCGTGGTGTATCAAGCTTTCTGCTGTACTGGGCAATTCTCAGCCTGGGGCCCCTGCTGCTGGGTGGTGGCTTTGCCATCAGTACCTACTTTACGTCGCTGTCGCTGATTTCTGGACCGGATGCCTTGCTGGGCGCGCAGGTGTTGCTGAAGTTTATGCCGCTGCTATTTAGCGTGGCGGCGTTCACCCTGCTGTATGCCACCGTACCGAATGCGCAGGTACCGATCCGCCATGCGCTGCTGGGTGGGTTGTTTACGGCGATCCTGTTTGAAGTGGCAAAGATGCTGTTCGGCCTGTATGTGCGCTTGTTTCCTGGTTATCAGCTGATCTATGGCGCGTTTGCCACAGTGCCGCTGTTTCTCTTATGGATCTACCTGTCCTGGCTAATCGTACTGTTCGGCGCTGAGCTGGTCTGCAACCTGGGGTTTTCCCAGCAATGGCGCAAGCGTGCAGTGCCGCGTCTATTGATGGCGCTTGGCGTGTTGCGGGTGTTCTATGAGCGCCAGCAATCGGGTTTGAAGGTGCGTTTACTTGATGTACAGCGTCAGGGCTGGATGCTGGCAGAGCATGAGTGGGAAGAGATTTTGGTTTTTCTTGAACAACAGAAGCTAATCGCCCCAACCAGTTCCGGTACCTGGGTGTTGAGCCGTGACCTTGGCCATTACTCGCTGCAGCAACTGCTCAGCCATAGTCCTTGGCCGCTGCCAAGGGCGGAGAACCTGCCCGAGCAACTCGATGAAGCCTGGTATCCGGCGTTGCGCAGCGGTTTGACGAAGTTGCAGGAAGAGCAGGCTGCGCTATTTGGTGCGGACCTTGCGCAGTGGCTGCAGCCGCAGACTCAGCAGGTGGAGTGACGTAAAACGTCAGTTTGCGGCGTTGAAATGATAGCCATGATGGCACTGGCGAGCATGAGGGTCGCCAAACGCGGCTAAAGGAAGGCTGGCACGCTTCTGGCTATCTTTTTTGCAGGTGGCGAGCAAATTGCCAGCAGGGCAGGGATTAGCGGAGTGTGAAGGCGATATGACAGCCACTACAGGCAAAGTGATTCATCTGTCCCAACGAGACCCGCGAGAGGCCCTTGAGCGCCTTAATCGCGTTACTGGCCTGCGTTTTAGCAGCTGGCCACAGTCATTGGCGAGTCTCGATACAGCCGCAGAGCACCCATCTGATGCTCACGGTGTCACTCATCCTGATGCAGGCACAGGCATCACAAGAAAGCAGAGTGAGAGAGTCTCCGGATAAATGCACAACCCCGCGTCGGGCGCGGGGTTATTTGGGGGCTAGGCAGGATCAGGCGAGGGCTTTGCGACGCTCGGTTTGCGCCAATTCCACTGCTTGGACAAACAACTCTTCGACGATCAGGCTGCTAGCCGACACTGCACAGCGTAGGCGCACCTGCATATCTTCAATTGCCTGTTTGACTGGCAGTCGTGCCACGCCAGAGAGCATAACCTTGCCAAACTGATTAACTTTGCTGTGATCGATCATGACTTCGCGCTGCACGTTGCCGTCACGGTAGTTGATCAGAAGGGACACTGGCAGAGTGGCCAGCCCAGGCAGTTGCAGCCAGGCGGCCACGTTGAACTCGGCGACACGCCCTTCGTATGGGGTTACCTGAAAGCGGGCAAGGTTGGTGATGGCAGATGGCACTGGGCCGACCAACTTGTCGAGGGCTTGGGTCATGGTGGTGCTCCCAGTTAATAACGGATCGCATCAAGCGTGGTGCGATCAATTATAAGCCTGCCCAAATCGGTGAAACTGTGCGCTTGGCCGATATTCGACGTGACCGCTCTCGCAATTTTGTGTATTAAGCCAACTGCATCGGGTAGCGGGTGACCGAGGCCGTCACGAGGTTAGTCGCCGGCAGCGGCAGAACCGCCTGGCTATTCGCGCTGGCCATTTGCAGCCAGACATTTTCCCCTTCAGCGAACTGCCCGTTAGGCAGCCAAAGGCCGTGATGCCAGCCAGTGCCGGGCGCTGGGGTGCTTTGCAGCACGCCTGGGTGGGTTTGCGCACTGGGCGCGCGCCGCAGCCAGACAGCGCGTGGTAAGCCTTTCAAGTAGCGCATGCCCAGATGCAGGCCTTCACCATTCAGATGTCGCCAGCGAACTAGGGCGAGGGTTGGTGTATCGCTTCCGGTGAGCAGTAGCACCAATTGGCCCACCGATAGCTGAACCGCTTGATCCGTATTGCAACGTAGACGAGCGCCGCCGGGACTGGCGTCGAGTATGTGTGCTGCAGCACGTGGCGGACGCTTCTCCAGCAGGTGCGCGTGGATGTCAGTTAAACCCACCACCAGATCGCATTCAGAGCTATGGTCGGCGCGTGTGTGGCGGCGCTGCTGGCGTCCAAGCCAGTGTTGCCGAACGCGCTCCAGGAGCTGGCGTTCGGCCTTGCTTTGCAGCGGTGCTGGCTCATGCATCGCGACCAACAAAGCACCTAACTCAAAGCGACGCAGGTAGGCGGCGTTGCCCTCTGGCGTCTGGGCATAACTCAGGCAGGGTTGCGGCTCGGTCAGGTCGATAGTCTGGCCGTCGATTTCCTCATCTTCCTCCCAGGGCAGCAGGCGAGCCAGGTCGGATAATGGTGAGAGGGCGCCAAACAGCAGTGCACATTCGCCATCGGCAAGCTGGAACGGATTGCTCAGAGCCAGAAGCAGCATTTGCTGATAAATGCCGCGTAGGGTGTTGGCGGGTTGCGGGGAAAATGCTGCCGCCACCGGCTCATCCAGGCATTCCTGATGTTCACCGATCCAGTAAAGTAGGTGACTGTCGCGCCAAAGGCTGGGAGAGGGCTCTTGGTAAAGCTGATAGTGGCGCAGCAAGCTTTGCGCGAGGAAATACTGGGCCATATATAAGCACCAGGCCAGATGCGGGCGTGATGGATGGCGGCCCTGGAGAATTTGCAGAAGCAGGCGTTTGAAACCTATGGCCAGCTCACTGCATAGATGAACGAACACTGCACTGGGTACTGTTTCGCCCTGGTAGGCCTTGCTGTAATGGCGGTACTGGTCGCTCAAGCTTTGCAGTGCGCGCTGCCTTTCGAGTAAGGTCATGGCGCTGCGGT
>JAGGNC010000115.1 GCA_017886405.1 Pseudomonas sp.
ATGGCGGTGAACGTTGGACAGGTTCTTGTTCACTTTTAGATTTTTGCGATAAATCAGCGCCATTTTGCCAATGACCTGAACTAAATCGGCTTTGCCGGCTTTGCACAGCTCATTGATGGCGGCTAGGCGGCTTTCGCGTTCGGTGATGCGCAGTTGTACTTTGATCAACTCGTGGTCGCTCAGTGCGCGCTCCAGTTCAGCCTGTACACCTTCGGTCAAACCATTGTCAGCCACGATCAATACAGGCTTTAGGTGGTGGCCGATAGATTTGAATTGTTTCTTCTGCTCTTGAGTGAGCGGCATAATCTGATTCCTGCATTTAATCTGGTAAAAACGGCGACTAGTTTACCCGAGCGCCTTCGGGGCCGCCCAGATATTCATGCGTTGCACATTCGAGGTATTGCGTGGCCCGTTCCAAGACCAGTCAAGGTTGGCTGAAAGAGCATTTCAACGATCCCTACGTCAAAATGGCGCAGAAGGATGGCTATCGTTCGCGCGCCAGCTACAAACTGCTGGAGATTCAGGAGAAGGATCGCATTCTAAGGCCTGGAAACACTGTCGTTGATCTGGGTGCTGCCCCCGGCGGCTGGTCGCAGGTCACCAGTCGGGTTATCGGTGATAAGGGGCGTTTGATCGCTTCAGACATTCTCGAGATGGACAGTATCCCGGATGTGACCTTTGTCCAGGGCGACTTTACTGATGATGCAGTATTTGCGCAGATACTTGAGGCGATCGGTGAACCTCCGGTAGACCTTGTGATTTGCGATATGGCCCCCAATATGAGTGGTGTAAGGGAGTCGGATCAGCCGCGTGCGATGTACCTGTGTGAGCTGGCGCTGGATTTGTCGACTCGGGTACTTCGCCCCGGCGGTGATTTTTTGATCAAGATCTTCCAGGGTGAAGGCTTTGACGAGTATCACAAGCAAATGCGCCAGCTGTTCGACAAGGTGCAGATGCGCAAGCCGCTGTCCTCGCGTGGTCGTTCCAGGGAGCAATACATGTTGGCGCGAGGCTTTCGCGGCTCCTGATGGCTCAGTTGTTAGGCGAATTGTTGTGGCGCTTCGCGGTCTCATAACAAATAAAGGGTTACAGACGGCGTCTGCCAGGGGTGGGCGTTGTGTAGTAAGTTAGATCAGTACATAACGGGTCGTCATGCGAAGCGCGCTTCAGCACGGGGCCTGCTTCAGAGGGTAGTTAATTGAACGACATGGCAAAGAATCTGGTTCTGTGGCTGATCATCGCCGCTGTCTTGGTGACGGTGATGAATAATTTTTCCAGCCCGACTGAGTCGAACAAACTCAATTATTCGCAGTTTATCCAGCAGGTTCAGGATGGCGGCGTTAAGCGGGTAACGGTCGATGGCTTCACTATCAGCGGGACGCGTGTTGATGGCTCGTCGTTTGAGACGGTGCGTCCGGCTATTCAGGATAACGGCCTGATCAAAGATCTGATGGACAACAACGTTGAGATCATCGGCAAGCAGCCTGAGCAGCAGAGTATCTGGACTCAGTTGCTGGTCGCTAGCTTCCCAATCCTGGTGATCATCGCCGTGTTCATGTTCTTTATGCGCCAGATGCAAGGCGGTGCAGGCGGCAAAGGCGGGCCGATGAGTTTCGGCAAAAGTAAGGCACGCCTGTTGTCCGAAGATCAGGTAAAGACGACCTTTGCTGACGTCGCCGGTTGCGACGAGGCCAAGGAAGAAGTCGGCGAGCTGGTTGAGTTCCTGCGTGACCCTGGCAAGTTTCAGCGCCTCGGTGGGCGAATTCCGCGTGGTGTGCTGATGGTTGGCTCGCCGGGTACGGGTAAGACGTTGCTAGCCAAAGCGGTTGCCGGTGAAGCAAAAGTACCGTTCTTCACCATTTCCGGTTCGGACTTCGTGGAAATGTTTGTCGGTGTCGGCGCATCCCGTGTGCGGGATATGTTCGAGCAAGCCAAGAAGCACGCACCGTGCATCATCTTTATCGATGAGATCGACGCCGTTGGTCGCCATCGGGGCGCCGGTATGGGTGGCGGTCACGACGAGCGTGAGCAGACCCTCAACCAGTTGCTGGTGGAGATGGACGGTTTTGAAGCGAACGACGGCATCATTGTGATCGCCGCCACCAACCGTCCTGACGTGCTTGACCCTGCTTTGTTGCGTCCGGGTCGCTTCGACCGCCAAGTGGTGGTTAGCCTGCCGGATATTCGCGGTCGCGAACAAATTCTTAAAGTGCATATGCGCAAAGTGCCGATGGGCGAAGATGTCGCGCCTGCCGTCATCGCGCGTGGCACGCCAGGCTTCTCCGGTGCCGACCTGGCTAACTTGGTTAACGAAGCATCGTTGTTCGCTGCTCGTTCCGGTAAGCGTGTAGTCGAGATGAAAGAGTTCGAGCTGGCCAAAGACAAGATCATGATGGGCGCCGAGCGCAAGACCATGGTCATGTCGGACAAGGAGAAGCTCAATACAGCGTTCCACGAGGCCGGTCACGCGATTGTCGGGCGCCTGGTACCTGAGCATGATCCGGTCTATAAAGTGTCGATCATTCCGCGCGGTCGCGCCCTGGGCGTAACCATGTTCCTGCCAGAGGAAGATCGTTACAGCCTCAGCAAGCGTGCACTGACCAGTCAGATATGTTCGTTGTTCGGTGGCCGAGTCGCCGAGGAAATGACCTTGGGTTTTGATGGCGTCACCACGGGTGCGTCCAACGACATCATGCGCGCCACGCAGTTGGCCAAGAATATGGTCACCAAGTGGGGTTTATCGGAAAAACTCGGCCCGATGATGTACGCGGAAGAAGAGGGTGAAGTCTTCCTGGGCCGAAGCATGGGCACTCAGCAGAGCAACGTATCTGCCGATACCGCCAAGCTGATAGATATGGAAATTCGCAGCATTATCGATGAGTGCTATGGCACCGCTAAACGCTTGCTGCAGGAAAATCGTGACAAGCTGGATGCCATGGCTGAGGCGTTGATGAAGTATGAAACCATCGATGCCGAACAGATCGAGGACATTATGAATGGCCTCGCGCCGCGAGAGCCAAAAGGCTGGCAGGGCGGTGACGACAATAACGGCACACCAAGTGCACCTGTTAAAGTTGCTGAGTCTGCAGAAAAGCCTATTGGTGGTCCTGCCGCCGAGCACTAAGGGTTTCCATGTCTGTTGTGCCTGCCTTTGACCGGCTGCCCTGTGGCAGCCGGTTTCTTGATTTAAGCCGTCCGCACGTGATGGGCATCCTCAACGTTACCCCCGATTCTTTCTCCGATGGTGGGCGCTATGGTCAGCGCGACGCGGCTTTGCGTCATGCTGAAGCGATGTTGCGCGCGGGCGCGTCGCTAATCGATGTTGGCGGTGAGTCGACGCGCCCTGGTGCTCGCGCTGTTTGTCCAGTTGAGGAGCTGGAGCGGGTTGCGCCAATTGTTGAGGCCATTGCGGCCGAGCTGGATGTGATCATCTCAGTGGACACCTCAACGCCTGCGGTTATGCGCGAAACAGCGCGCCTAGGTGCCGGCTTGATCAATGATGTGCGCTCGCTGCAGCGTGACGGCGCCCTGGATGCGGCTGCACACAGCGGTTTGCCGGTGTGCCTGATGCATATGCGTGGTGAGCCAACCACCATGCAGCAGAACCCCGATTATCCGGATGTGGTTGCGGAGGTTCGTGATTTCTTGCAGGAACGGCTGGCAGTTTGCGCTGCTGCGGGGATTGCTGCTGAGCGAGTTATTCTCGATCCGGGGTTTGGTTTTGCTAAAACCCTAGAACACAATTTATCGCTGTTTAAACACCTACAAGCCATGCATGGCTTAGGTCGGCCTTTGTTGGTCGGCGCCTCGCGCAAGAGCATGATCGGTAAAGTACTGGGGCACGAAGTGGGTGAGCGCTTGTATGGCAGCCTGGCGTTGGCTGCACTGTCGCTGAGCAAAGGCGTGCACATTCTGCGGGTGCACGATGTGGCGCAAACGGTTGATGTGGTGCGGATGATCGCTGCGGTTGAAGCGGCCAAATAAGTTAGAAGGAATGATGGGATGGGTAGAAAATATTTTGGCACTGACGGTATTCGTGGGCGTGTAGGTGACTTCCCAATCACACCGGAATTCATGCTCAAGCTCGGTTGGGCGGCCGGG
>JAGGNC010000234.1 GCA_017886405.1 Pseudomonas sp.
CGCGAATAATGCGCGCCACTCGGCTACGTAGCTCAGCTGGTTAGAGCATAGCATTCATAATGCTGGGGTCCGGGGTTCAAGTCCCTGCGTAGCCACCAAATACCCGTTTCAAGCTGTCTCTGACAGTCTACGAAACATCCCAAGAAGCCCGCCCTGTGCGGGCTTTCTTGTGTCTGGCTGTTCACCTCTGTCTACCCCTATACCTTCCCGCCGTGTATCCCGTGTGTATCCTTTGAAAGTAATTGAACTAAGGGGATACACAAATGAAACGCTCAGAGATCAAGCGCCGCCCCTTGGCAGACACCACCCTTTCCGGCCTGGAACCCGAGGCCAAACCCTACCGCGAACAGGACGGCGCAAGCCTGTATTCCCGGGTGAAACTCAACGGCGGTAAGTCGTGGGAACTGCGCTACAAGAAGGCAGACGGCAAATGGTCATGGCTGGGCCTGGGCGGCTATCCAGAGGTGAGCGATTCACTGGCCAGGCAGAAAGCCGCCGAAGAACAAGCCGACGCCTCAGAGGGGAAAACCCCCTCGCCAGTAAGCAAGCCCGCAAAGCCGAAGAACAAGCCGCTGATAACACCTTTGAGCGCTTGGCGCGTGAGTGGTACGCCTCACGTCTTAATAACTGGGATGCTGCCACCGCTAAACGGGTGATGGGTGATGGGTGATGGGTGCGCTTGAATGCCATGTGTTCCCCACATTCGGCAAGCGCCCATACACCGGCATACTTTCTATGAGTGGATGGGGCTGCTGCGCGGTATGGAGCAGCAAAGCATTCTTGAGCAGATCAGCCGGGTTCGCGCCTACTGCAAGGACGTGTACGACCTCGCCAGAGTGACAGGCCGCGCCATGAATAACCCGTTAGACGGCGTACACAAATGCCTGTCAGCCGGTAAGGCCGAACACTACGCCCACGTTTCTGCCGATGAACTGCCTGCCCTACTCCGCGCCATTCAGTCATACCCCCACGCCAAGGGCGTTCAGTTAGGCTTGCGCCTGCTAACCCTGCTAACCCTGCTAGCCGTCCGCCCTAGGAGCTACGGCAAGCCCAGTGGTCAGAGTTCGACTTAGCCAAAAAGCTGTGGACGATCCCGGTAGAACGCAAAGGTCGCAAGAAGGGCCGCGAACACCTGGTGCCGCTTTGCCGCCAAGCCATTGCCCTGCTCGAAGAATTGCACCCCATTACCGGTGCCTATCCCCTGCTGTTCCCTGGCCGAAGTGATCGCACCAAGCCACGCAGCGACACCGTGTTTCTAATGGTCCTGCACCGCCTTGGCTACCAAGGCCGACAGACTGGCCATGGCTTGCGCCATATCGCCAGCACTATCCTAAACGAGCAAGGCTTTAGCGCTGACCATATCGACGCCCAGTTAAGCCACAAGGCTCCCGGTGTGCGTGGCATTTACAACAAAGCCCAGTACCTGGAGCAACGCACGACCATGCTGCAATGGTATGCCAACCACCTGGACAAGCTGGCAGCCGGCAACGTGGTGCCATTTACCGCCAAGGCATAGCGAAGCCTTGCGCTTCTCTCTGGCGCGCATGCAGATATAGACTTAATCCTATTACTGTTCAGATACCCAGTAGCTGAGCAGCACCAGCGTTTTGGCTGGCCTATCCCGACGGGGAGAAAAGCGGGCAGCCACCCGCCTGCCCAGACGATTTATTCAGCACGGGTAACGCCTTGGGAGGCGTAATAATGAAGAAGTTCCTCAAGCTACTACCGTGGCTAGACTCACGCAGGTTTTGACGCTACTGCAAATACTCTCAGGGGCCCCGCTAAAATCGAAACTCTTCGTCAACTCTGCGCAGTAGGACTGCCAACCCTGGCACAGCAAGCTCATGCTGAACATCACCAGAACGACGAAACGCTGGCTGCGGCGGAGGATATGACCGCGCCAACGTGCGTAAAATAGACGCTGAATACGGCAAAATCACCCTGACACATGAAGCAATCAAAAGCCTGGCAATGCCCGGCATGACAATGGTGTTTCAAATTGACGATAAACCTTGTTCGAGTGCTTAGCACCAAGCGATAACGTGCAATTCCAAGTTAACAAGATAGGCACAAAGCCAGTGATAACCGCCATTGAAAAAACAACACCCAGCGCACATTAAGGAGAACAAATATGAGCGTTATTACACGTTTCCCCCTTGTAAGTAGCAACGCCGTTTTTTCTGCTGCGTTGCTTGTTTTAGCGGCGCTACTGGCGTTAATTACGCCAACCCAAGGCTGGGCCCACACCAGTTTAACCACCTCTGCACCAGCAAATGGTCAGACGGTTACTAGCGTGAGTCAGCTAAACCTAGAGTTTGGCGCGCCGCTGCGTTTAATGCGCGTGAGTTTAAAAAATGCTGCAGGACAGGAGGTTGCGCTGAACTTTAAACGCAGTGCCACGGCTCAAGCCCGTTTTGTCGTGCCAACTAACGCCCCATTAGCCCCGGCGTCATATCAGGTTTTCTGGATGGGCATGGCCGACGATGGCCATAAAATTGAAGGTGACTTTGGTTTTATTGTTAACCCCATTGCAGTTGCCGTAACCGCAGAACCAGCAACTGCGACCGCTATGGCGATGTTCAGTGGTTTAGAACACACTGCCGCACCGACGGTACTGGAGTTTCACGCCGCGCTTAAAGCAGGCGATAAGCAAGCGGTAGTCCGTTTATTAGCCAGTGATGTGGTTATTTTTGAAGGCGGCGGCGTTGAGTGCTCCCGCGACGAATACCAAAGCCATCATATGGCGGCTGATATGGCGTATCTACAGCACATGTCCACGACCACAGTTGAGCATCATGTAAGGGTGCAAGGTGACAGCGCCGTATAATTAGCGCGCACCACGGTTGTGGGTCAGTACAAAGAAAAAATGGTCGATCACACCGATATGGAAACTATTCCCTTATAACCACATAACGGTAATTGGCAAGTTAGCCATACTCATTGGTCAAAATAATATACTGAGTACCGCAGGGTTCAGCCCTGTTAGAGGAATTGCGTGTGGATGTATTTAACCTTGGCAGCTGGCTGGCAAAAGTGCTGCTGTACCTTGCTACCGCAGGCGTAATAGGTGGCTATTATATTACCCTGCTTAGCCAACAGGATAAGGCAGTAATAGCCTGGTTGCGTTATTACAGTGTGTCGGCGGCACTGCTGGGGCTGTGCAGTGTAATACTGGCATTTATGCTGCAATTACTGCAATTTAGTGGTCAGGGCTGGGCTAGTTTCACTGACTGGGAGCTTTACGGCATATTACTGGCGGGCAATATAGGTCTCAGCTGGGGCCTGGCATTTGGTGGTTTTGCCCTTTTTGCCATTAGCCGCGTTGTTATCTGGCGCCAACCACTGCTGCGCAGCGTTGCGCCTGCTGGCTGCCTCTGCATTGTTTTAGCCTATACCTTTAGTGGTCATTTAGTTCATAGCCCTTGGTATGGGCAGTTAACACTGCTGCTTCATCTGATCGCAGTATCGCTCTGGATGGGCTCACTGCTGCCATTGTGGCAAATAAGCCGAATTACCACACCCGCGCTAACGGGTCGCCTGATGCAACAATTTGGCGTGCTGGCACTGTTTTTTGTTGGCTTATTATTGTTAGCGGGAGGCCTGATGCTACTGCTATTGCTGGAGGATTTACGTCAGCTGTGGCAAACCGCTTATGGCCAAACGTTGTTAGTTAAGTTTAGCCTGGTGCTATTACTGCTGGGGCTGGGCGCCATCAATAAATTACTGCTTGTACCACAACTGCCAAAACCGCTGGCCTTGCAACGGCTCCGGGCAGTTATACGTATTGAACTAATTGCCGGCGTGCTTGTGCTGGGTGTTACTGCCTGGGCAACGGTAGTGATAGGATTGGATATGTCCTGACTTTAGAAAAAAACAATTTGGAAGACGCCATCGTTCATCAGATGAACGTAATGCGCCCGTTAGTTGATTGTTATATTGAAAACGGTTGGTGGCGGCGGAGCAATAGGGGACAGACCACGATTAATGACCCCCAGAAAACGTGGTCTGACGCTATTATTACTCTGGCTGAACGTTATTTCCAAAACAAGCCTTCATGAGGTTTAAACATGTCCCTTTACGCGAAAGACTTTAATTC
>JAGGNC010000195.1 GCA_017886405.1 Pseudomonas sp.
ACGCCTGCGTCTGGCCGGCATGCCAGCGCCGCTGATCAGCCAGTTTGAGCGCAGTGGCAAAGTACAGACGCTGTGGACGGTGACAACCCCGCTTGCCGGCGTGCTGCAAGAGCTCAATGTGCGCGAGGGCATGACCCTGATGGCAGGTGATACCCTGGCCACCATCAACGGCTTGCGCAGCGTGTGGCTGGATGTGGCAGTGCCCGAGGCCGAGGCCCAAGGCCTGCGCCCAGGTCAGTTGGTCGAGGCGCGTTTGCCAGCGTTCCCCGGCGACGTCCTGCAGGGCAGCATCGACGCCATCCTGCCTCAGGCCAATCTGGATAGCCGCACGCTGCGGGTGCGGGTCGAACTGGCTAACCCCGATGGCCGGCTGCGTCCGGGCCTGACCGCCCAGGTACGGCTGACCCGTTCGGCCGAACAGGATGTCCTCTTGGTGCCGAGCGAGGCGGTGATCCGTAGCGGCCGTCGCGCCTTGGTCATGCTCGCCGAAGGCGAGGGGCGTTACCGCCCGGTGCAAGTGCGCCTGGGTCAGGAGGCAGCGGTTAATACGCAGATCCTCGAGGGGCTGGAGGAGGGCCAGCACGTGGTCACCTCCGGGCAGTTTCTGCTCGATTCCGAGGCTAGCCTACGCGGCATTCTGGTTCAGGAACTGGGTCAGCCGGCGGCCGAAGTAGAACTGCACGCGGCGCTGCACGAGGCCGAGGGGCAGATCGACGCCATCGAAGCCGACGGGCTGATGCTTACCCATGGCCCGTTCAAGACCCTGGGTATGCCAGGTATGAGCATGCTCTTCCCGGTTGCCAGCCCGGCGCTGTTAGAGGGCTTCAAGGTGGGCGACAACGTGAAGGTAGGCGTACGTGCCGATGATGACGGTTTGCTGATTGAGCGCATCGAGCATTTGCCGCCAGTGCATCGCCAGCATGGCGTCCAGCAGCAGGTGCAACCATGATTGCCGCAATGATCCGCTGGTCGGTGGTCAACCGTTTTCTGGTGCTGCTGGCGACCCTGTTCGCCACGGCCTGGGGCATCTGGTCGCTGCAAAACACGCCGATTGATGCCTTGCCGGATCTGTCCGACGTGCAGGTGATCATTCGCACGCCCTACGCGGGCCAGGCGCCGCAAATCGTCGAAAATCAGGTGACCTATCCGCTGGCTACCACCATGCTCTCGGTGCCGGGGGCGAAGACCGTGCGTGGTTACTCGTTCTTCGGCGACAGCTATGTCTATGTGTTGTTTGAGGACGACACCGACCTCTACTGGGCCCGCTCGCGGGTACTGGAGTACCTCAGCCAGGTCCAGAGCCGTTTGCCGGCCAGTGCCAAACCGTCGCTGGGGCCGGATGCCACCGGGGTTGGCTGGATTTACCAATATGCCCTGGTCGACCGCACGGGTAAACACGACCTGGCGCAGTTGCGCGCGCTGCAAGACTGGTTTCTCAAGTTCGAGCTGAAGACCCTGGCCAATGTCGCTGAGGTGGCGACCATCGGCGGCATGGTCAAGCAATACCAGGTGCAACTCGACCCGATCAAACTGGCCAGTCTAGGTATTACCCAGGCCGAGGTGACGGATGCCATCGGTCGGGCCAATCAGGAAACCGGCGGCGCGGTGCTGGAACTGGCGGAAACCGAGTTTATGGTGCGCGCCTCCGGCTACCTGCAAAACCTTAACGACTTTCGCGCCATCCCCCTGCGCTTGTCTGCCGGCGGCGTGCCGGTAACGCTTGGCGAGGTGGCGTCTATCCAACTGGGCCCGGAGATGCGTCGCGGCATCGCCGAGTTGGATGGGGAGGGCGAGGTGGTCGGCGGTGTGGTGATCCTGCGCAGCGGCAAGAACGCGCGCAGCACCATTGCGGCGGTCAAGGCCAAGCTCGACGAGCTGAAAAGTAGCTTGCCGCAAGGGGTGGAGATCGTCACCACCTACGACCGCAGCAAGCTGATTGATCGTGCGGTGCGCAACCTCGGCGAGAAGCTGGTGGAGGAATTCATCGTCGTCGCGCTGGTCTGCGCAGTGTTTCTCTGGCACCTGCGCTCTTCCTTGGTGGCAATTGTGTCTTTGCCGGTTGGGGTGCTGGTCGCCTTCGCCGTGATGCAGCAGCAGGGCGTCAACGCCAACATCATGTCGCTCGGCGGCATTGCCATTGCCATCGGTGCGATGGTCGATGCGGCGGTGGTGATGGTCGAAAACGCGCATAAGAAGATCGAGGCCTGGGGCGAGCAACATCCGGGCGAGGAACTCAAGGGCGAACAGCATTGGCGGGTGATTACCGACGCCGCGGTGGAAGTCGGCCCGGCGCTGTTCTTCTGCCTGCTGATCATCACCCTGTCGTTCATTCCGGTGTTCACCTTGCAGGCCCAGGAGGGCAGGCTGTTCGGCCCGCTGGCGTTCACCAAGACCTATGCCATGGCGGCAGCGGCGGGGCTGTCGGTGACCCTGGTACCGGTGTTGATGGGCTACTTGATTCGCGGGCGGATTCCCAGCGAGGCGCGTAACCCGCTGAACCGCTGGTTGATCCGTATCTACCAGCCGGCACTGGATGCGGTATTGCGTTGGCCCAAGGCCACCCTGCTGGTCGCGCTGCTGGCATGTCTCAGTACGCTGTGGCCGCTGTCGCAGTTGGGCGGTGAGTTCCTGCCGCCGCTGGATGAAGGTGATTTGCTCTACATGCCCTCCGCCCTACCAGGCTTGTCCGCGCAAAAGGCCGCGCAGCTGCTGCAACAGACCGACCGGCTGATCAAGACGGTGCCGGAAGTCGCGCATGTGTTCGGCAAGGCCGGCCGCGCCGAAACCGCTACTGACCCGGCGCCGCTGGAAATGTTCGAGACCACTGTTCAGTTCAAGCCACGTGAACAGTGGCGCGCGGGCATGACTGCAGAAAAGCTGGTTGAAGAACTGGACCGGGTGGTGCAGGTACCCGGGCTGACCAATATCTGGATTCCACCGATCCGTAACCGTATCGACATGCTCGCCACCGGGATCAAGAGCCCGATTGGGGTCAAGGTCGCTGGCAGCAACTTGGCGCAGATCGATGAGACCAGCCAGGCCATCGAAAGGATTGCCAAAGGGGTGCCCGGCGTGAGTTCGGCCCTGGCCGAGCGCTTGACCGGCGGGCGCTATATCGACGTCGACATCGACCGCGCGGCGGCAGCGCGTTATGGCCTGAACATCGCCGATGTGCAATCGATCGTCTCCAGTGCGATTGGCGGCGAGAATGTCGGCGAGACCATCGAAGGGCGCGCGCGCTTTCCGATCAGCGTGCGTTACCCGCGTGAATGGCGCGACTCCTTGAGTCGCCTCGAACAACTGCCGATCTTCACCCCCCAGGGCAGCCAGATCACCTTGGGCACGGTGGCGCAGATCAAGGTCAGCGACGGCCCGCCCATGCTCAAAAGCGAGAATGCGCGGCCCACGGGCTGGGTCTATGTGGATGTGCGCGGCCGTGATCTGGCCTCGGTGGTGGCCGATCTGCGCAGCGCCATCGACGCGCAAATCACCCTGCAGCCGGGCATCAGCCTGAGTTATTCGGGGCAGTTTGAATTCCTCGAACGCGCCAATGCGCGGCTCAAACTGGTGGTGCCAGCCACCCTGTTGATCATCTTCGTGCTGCTCTACCTGTGCTTCGGTCGCTTTAGCGAGGCGCTGTTGATCATGGCCACGCTGCCGTTTGCCCTGACCGGTGGGGTGTGGTTCCTCTACCTGCTCGGTTATCACATGTCGGTGGCCACCGGCGTCGGCTTTATCGCCCTGGCCGGGGTGGCGGCGGAGTTCGGCGTGATCATGCTGCTGTACCTGAAGAACGCCTGGGCTGAGCGCGAGCAGGCCGGCGACAGCAGCGAGCAGGGGCTAATCGCGGCGATCCGCGAAGGCGCGGTGCAACGGGTACGCCCCAAGGCCATGACCGTGGCGGTGATCATCGCCGGCCTGCTGCCGATTTTGCTGGGGGGTGGCGCGGGTAGCGAAGTCATGAGCCGCATCGCCGCGCCCATGGTCGGCGGCATGCTCAGCGCGCCGCTGCTGTCGCTGTTCGTGTTGCCGGCGGCCTATCGCTTGATGCGTAGGCGCAA
>JAGGNC010000102.1 GCA_017886405.1 Pseudomonas sp.
ACTGCGCGTAGGCATTACCCTGCTCAGCAGCCTTGCGGTACCACTTAACCGCTTCATTGTAGTCCTGAGGCACGCCTTGGCCGTTGGCGTACATGAACCCGAGATTGAACTGCGCCTTGGCATTGCCCCGCTCAGCAGCCTTGCGGTACCACTTAACCGCTTCCTTATCGTCCTGTGGCACGCCTTGGCCGTTGTCGTACATCAACCCGAGATTCGACTGCGCGTAGGCATTACCCTGCTCAGCAGCCTTGCGGTACCACTTAACCGCTTCCTTATCGTCCTGTAGCACGCCTCGGCCCTTGCCGTACCTCAACCCGAGATTGAACTGCGCCTTGGCATCGCCCTGCTCTGCGGCGAGGCGGTACCACTTAACCGCTTCCTTATCGTCCTGTGGCACACCTTGGCCGTTGCCGTACCTCAACCCGAGACTGGATTGCGCCTTGGCATCGCCCTGCTCTGCGGCGAGGCGGTACCACTTAACCGCTTGCTTGAAGTCCTGCGGCACGCCTTGGCCGTTGTCGTACATCAATCCGAGATTCGACTGCGCGTAGGCATTACCCTGCTCAGCAGCCTTGCGGTACCACTTAACCGCTTCCTTGTAGTCCTGTGGCACGCCTTGGCCGTTGTCGTACATCAACCCGAGATTGTTCTGCGCGCCGGCATCGCCCTGCTCTGCAAGAGATTTAAATTCAGCCGCAGCGGCCTTGAAATCGCCCTTGTTATAAGCCGTTAAACCTTCATCGAAACCAGCGTAGGCAGTGCTCAAGAAGGCCGTGATTGCGAGCGCAACCAGCGAGTGACGTAGCGACATAGGCAAACAATCCTTGTTGGAATATGCACGGAAGTCCTGCGGATAATGCCCGTGTTACTCAATAAATTCGACTGTTATAAGCTTTTACAGTGACCCGTTAAGCGAGGCAGCATTGTTCACCTATCGCCGCAACAGAACGTTCCGCGCGCACGCGCGAGGCTGGCCTCAGACTTTGCGCAGCGGTGCAACCAGACCTATCACTCAGTGCTCGATGATCCAACGCTGGACGTTGAGTTGGATTATTCCCGTTCGGTAGTAACTCGTTGCGGCACCCACGAGTAAGCCGCCTAACACACCCGCCCTGGCTAGCGGTCCTAAGCCACACGACCGCAAATGCATCTAGCAAAATTTGAGCAACAGCTGCCCCTGAGTGGTCACCCAACTGCACCCCACTCGGCCACTCAACGACTTCTCGCCGCACCCTGCTGCGTGCCCAGCAGCAACCCGGCAAAGATCAGGGCTGCGCCGAGCCAGTGGTAGTGCTGCAGCACCTCCCCCAACAGCAGCCAACCCAGCACGGCGGTGAATGCCGGCATTAGGTAGGTGGCGAGTACCGCCTTGGCGGCGCCGAGCACGCGGATGGCGTGGTTCCAGGCGAGGTAGGCGAGCAGTGAGGCGAAGATGGCGGTGTAACCGATGGCGGCCAGATTCTGCGGTGTCAGGTTGAAGTGCGCGCCCTGGGTCAGTTCATAAACATAAAACGGCAGTATCAACGGTACACCTAGGAGCATCAACACGCCGAGCAGGGCCAGCGGCGGAATCGGCAGCAGGTAGACGGCCCAGCGTTTGAGCAGCAATGAGTAGAGCGCCCAGTCAGCTACGGCCAGCAGCATGATCAGGTCGCCTTGGTTAAATACCAGGCCACTCAAACTGGCCCAACTGCCTTTGCTGATCAGCACCAGCAAACCACCTGCGGCCACGGCCATGCCCCACCAGGCGCGCTGTTGAGGCCACTCGCCGAGGAGCAGACCGGCACCGATAAAGGTCATCAGTGGCAGGCAGGTGTTGACCAGGGTGATATTGATTGCCGTCGTGGTTTGCGCAGCGGCATACAGCAGGCTGTTATAGCCGGCGATACCGATACCGGCGAGCACCAGCAAGCGCCAGCCTGCAGCGCGCAGTGCCGCGCGATGTTGCCACAGCGGTTTGGCCACGAAGGGCATGAGCAAAACCAGCGCCAGGCTCCAGCGCCAGAATGACAAGGCAAACGGCGGAATTTCACCTGCAAACGCCCTGGCCACCAAGGCATTGCCGGACCAGCAAAGCGTAGCGAGCAGCAGCCCGGCAATCGCGTAACGGGAGGATTGCGGCATGCCTTAGTTCTGCCCGAGGGGGCGCAGGCGGTATTGCGCCGGTAGTTGTTCTATGCCGCTGACGGTGACGTTGAGGTTCTTCCAACGGCCGTCCTTGATGCCATAGATGCAACCGTGCACAGACAGCGGCTGACCACGATGCCAAGCGTTCTGCACAATGTTGGTGTGGCTGACGTTGGCCACTTGCTGGATCACGTTGAGCTCACAGAGGCGGTCGACCTGCTCTTCCTCGCTGGGCAATTGCGCCAGGTGCTCGCGGTGTTCGTAGTAGAGGTCACGAATGCTGCGCAGCCAGCCATCGATCAGGCCGAGCTGAGCGTCCTGCATCGACGCACGCACGCCACCGCAGCCATAGTGGCCGGTGACCAGGATATGTTTGACCTTGAGCACATCAACCGCGTACTGAATCACCGACAGGCAGTTGAGGTCGCTGTGCAGCACCACGTTGGCGACGTTGCGGTGGACGAACAAGTCGCCCGGCAACAGGCCAACAATCTCGTTGGCCGGCACCCGCGCATCGGAACAACCGATCCACAGGTACTCAGGCACCTGCTGCGTGGCCAGTTTGGAGAAAAAGTCAGGGTCTTCCTCTTTAATCGCCTCGGCCCAACGCGCGTTGTTGTCAAAGAGGTGTTGAAGATCGCTCATGCTTCATTCTCTAGATCGTCGATGCGCACCATAGGAGTGCCACGGGGTTTTGACAAGGATATGGACCCGTTAGGGGTTGCCTGCATTGGCTAGGGTGGCGCTGAGCGCAGCGAAGCCGCCAGCCCCTTGGCTGATCGCCGCGCAACACGCAATTGGCCCTGTGCCTTATCAACGGGATGCAGGGACTTCACGATTGCATCGCCGCTGCAGCGCCTCCTACGGAGGTATACAGCGCAAAGTGCGCTGCTCGCGGGCAGGCTCTTGCTTAGGTGGCTGACCCGCTGAACGTTCGGCACGTTCTGTGTCCGGATAACGGCGGTTAGCGCCAGCCTATCGGATCAGGGCTGGGCAACTATCTAATCGAACAGCGGGCAGACCATCACCAGGGCATCTTCTCGGCCCCCCACAGCCGGGTAGTAGTCGCGCCGCCGGCCGACTTCATTGAAGCCGAAGCGCTCATACAGGCGGTAAGCCACTTGGTTACTCGCCCGCACTTCCAGGAAGCAGTCTTTGGCCCCTTCAAGCTGAGCCTGCTGCATCAGGTACTCCAGCAGTTTCAGGCCCAGGCCACGGCCCTGGCTTAACACCTTGATGGTCAGATTGAGCAGGTGCGCCTCGTCCATGATGTTCTGGATCACGCCGTGGCCCACCTGCTGCTCACCCTCGAACATCACCCAGCAATTGTAGGAGGTGAGGCTGTCGGTAAAGATGCTGCGCGTCCAGGGATGGCTGAAGGAGGCGTATTCGATCTGCAACACCGTATCGATATCTGCCACGGTCATCGGCCGAAAGCTGATTACTTCACTCATTCACGTTGACTCGGCAAGCAGGAGAAACCTCGGCCCAGAGACCGGGAAATGGCAAGACAGGGGTTATTCACGTATCGGCCAACCAGCGCTGGCGCACGCGGCGCATGGCCTGCCACAGCTCACGCTTGCGCTCAGGCTCATCCATCAGCAACTCCAGGCCCGGCAGCGCCCAGGCAGCGCCCAAGCCTTCGATCTGTAACTCGCGGGTATAGGCCTCGGCATCCGCCTCACCGGCAAAGCGAATCGCCGGCAAGCCGATCAACCACAGGCAACTGCAGGGCGCCTGCTCTTCCAGACGCGCGCCGACAAAACTCTGCACATACTCCAGCGCGGCGTGTGGGCCTTGGTCGATCTGCCCACGCACCAGCAGCGGCCAGCGCACGGGCTCGCCGATCAGTTGCGGGCTGTCGGGCAGGCCGGCGGCTCGCAGCAGGTCCTTGAGCAGCAGGTAGGCCGGATCGCGGCCTTGCAATGCC
>JAGGNC010000265.1 GCA_017886405.1 Pseudomonas sp.
TTCCACGAGTAGACCAGGTGGTAGTTACCATCCGCGTCGCGGCTGAAATAGGGGTATTCGTAATCGAAGTCGCAGCCATTGGTGTTGCACATCCGCGCCGTAACCCGCTCAAGGAAAAGTGACTCTTGCTCGGCAAACCGATCACCGCCACTGGCGCGGAATTTCTCGCGAATAACGGCGGGGAAATCCGCTGGCGCGATGGGTTCGCCCCAAGGGTTGGGGCTCTCATCCACGTCACCAAGGGTGCGCCAGTTCTGCAGATTACTGTCGGTGGTGTAGAGGGTCAGGCGGAAGCGTCCATCCTCTAGGTCATTCATCGCCACCAGCAGGCTGCCATCTGGACGGCCCACTGCCGCCACCGACGAGTTAGGGTTGCTGGGCTCCAGCGGCTGCGGTTGGCTCCACGTTCGTCCGTTGTCCTCGGTGCGACTGGCCAGTACGCGATGATGGGTCTCCCCGGCATACCGCAGCAGCGCCACTGCACGGTGCTCGTCCACCGGCACCACGCTCGGTTGCAGCGAATAGCGGGCCTTACCAATGCGGTATTTGCCTTGCACCTGACCGTTTTTACTCAGGTGCAGATACTCAGGAAACTTACCGAGAAACTCGTGGTACACCGGCAGGCCGATGCTGCCGTCGGCATGAAACACCGGCGCGCCGCGCACCAACGTACTGATATTGAGGAAGGGACTGGTGACCAGTTGCCATGGCGTTGACCAGGTTTCGCCCAAGTCATCAGAGACCATGGCGTTGACCGCGCTGCCGGCCCAGCCGCCAATCGATACCGAGACATAAAACAGCCAGAGGCGGTTGTCTGGAGCCAAGCTAATAACCGGATTACCCAGTTTACGGATGCGCTTACCCACCGCGAGCTCTGTGCCTTTACGGGTGGCTAAAACGCGCTCCGCACCCCACTGGTCTGTAGCGGCGTCAAAGCGGGCAGCGCGAATCTGCACATCTGCGGAGCCCTCACGGGTACCGGCGAACCAGACGGCCATTTGATTACCACCGGTGAGGCCGGTGATGGATGCTGAATGGACGAAGTCTTGCATGTTGGATGAAGCGAAACGGGCCGCAAATAGCGGTTCTGTGGCGGCCATCGGGGGGCTTGCTAGCGGCATAAATGCAGCTAATGGTTGCGGCGGCGCGCTGTACCAAGCCCAGGCAAATACCGCCACTGCAGCGCTAAGCAAAGCGGGAACTGCGAGCGCCTTGATCATGGTTTTACCGCTACAGCCGTGACCATTTCAGCCACCGTCGAGGCATCAACCGGGCTGTAATAGATTTCAACTCTTTTGCCGGTTTTGTCGAACCCGTAAATCTCGTAGCAATTGCCTGGGGTGATCAAGAATTTGGTGATTTTTACACCTTGGCTTTTCATCTGCTGGCGGAAATCTGATTCAGCCATCCAGGTCGAGCGCTCTGCGTTTGAGCACTGCACCTCAGCCAGCGCCGGCGTGGCAAGGCAAACAAGGGCCAAAGTCAGAAATTTACGCAGCACGCTACGGGCTTGATCAAACATGCTCTGCATCCTCTGACACGCGAAAAGGGCAATGCCCAGGCGGCAGGCATAGTGCCATCCCTCGAGGCAATTGAAACGACAGGCTCATGGCTTGTTACAGTTTGCGAGGCCTTGCGCGCCACCCCTAACGGTTGAGGCTATAGTGGCTGGCCGTTAAATTTGGCCACTTCGATCCCCTTTTGGCCGTTGTCAGCGTTCTTACCCGGCCCGTTAGCGGCGAACAATGGTGAACAGAACAAAAACGCCTGGGAGCCATTTGCATGCTGACTTTTTACAGCGACGATCATCACCTGCACCACGGCAGCTGCGAGCTGATTGATGGCCAACTGCTGCCGTGTTTCGAGACGCCGCAACGGGCTGACCACATTCTGCAGCGGGTTAAAGATCGGCAACTGGGTGACGTGCAAGCGCCCACCGATTTTGGCCGCGCACCGATCGAACGCATTCACAGCGCCGCCTATCTGGATTTCTTCCACGGCGCGTGGGCGCGCTGGCAGGCACAGAACGGTCATGGTGACTTGCTGCCCTTTACTTGGCCGGCGCGTACCCTGCGTGCGGTCATCCCCCGCGACCTACACGGCCAACTCGGCTATTACAGCTTTGACGGTGGCGCACCGATTACCGCCGGCACCTGGCAGGCCGCTTACAGCGCCGCGCAAGTGGCGCTGAGCGCCCAGCAGGCAATTTCAAATGGCGCCCACAGTGCCTTCGCGCTATGCCGCCCACCGGGCCATCACGCCGCCGGCGAACTGATGGGTGGCTACTGCTACCTGAACAATGCCGCCATTGCCGCGCAGGCCTTCCTCGATCAGGGCAAGCAGCGCGTGGCGATCCTCGATGTTGACTACCACCACGGCAACGGCACGCAGGACATTTTCTACTCACGCAATGATGTGCTGTTCGCCTCGATTCACGGCGACCCGGCCGAGGAGTTCCCGTTCTTTCTGGGCTATAGCGATGAGTGCGGCGAAGGGGCCGGCGTTGGCTGCAACTTCAACTACCCACTGGCCATGGGCAGCCCATGGGACGTGTGGAGCGCGGCGTTGGATCAAGCCTGCCAGCGAATTACCGAATACGACGCTGACGTTATCGTCGTATCGCTGGGCGTGGACACGTTCAAAGATGACCCGATTTCCCAGTTCAAACTCGACAGCCCGGATTATCTGGCCATCGGCCGGCGCATCGCTGCACTCGGCAAGCCAACACTGTTTGTCATGGAAGGCGGTTATGCCGTCGAGGCCATTGGCGTCAATGCAGTGAATGTTCTGGAAGGCTTCGAGGGCGCTTAAGCCCTCCTTAAATGAACCAAGGGTGACCACCATGCACACAATCAAACACCTGATCGCCAGCGCCATCTGCGGCGCAACCCTATTTACCAGTGCCGTGCAGGCCGAAACACCCGCGCCGCAGCGCGAACTACGCGTGTACAACTGGGCCGACTACATGCTGCCCTCGGTACCCAAAGACTTTGCCGCCAACAGCGGCATCAAGCTGACCTGGGACGTGTTCGACACCAACGAGGGGCTGGAAGCCAAGCTGCTCACCGGCAACTCCGGTTACGACCTGGTGGTGCCGAGCAACACCTTCCTTGAGAACCAAATCAACGCCGGTGTATTCCAGAAGCTGGATAAAGCCCAACTGCCCAACTGGAAAAATCTCGACCCCGGCCTGCTGGAGTTGATGGCCGCCAACGACCCCGGCAACCAATACGCCATGCCTTATATGTATGGCACGGTGTTGATCGGTTTTAACCCGGACAAGGTCAAGGCCGTGCTCGGTACCGAGGCGCCGGTAGACAGCTGGGACTTAATCTTCAAAGAAGAGAACATCAGCAAGCTCAAGCAATGCGGCGTGGCCATGCTCGACTCGCCCGGCGACATTCTGCCCATTGCCCTGCACTACCTGGGGCTGGACCCGAATAGCACCAAGCCGGATGACTACAAAAAAGCCACTGAGTTGATGCTGAAAATTCGCCCCTATATCGCCTACTTTCACTCGGCCAAATACATGACCGATATCGCCAACGGTGACATCTGTGTGGCCATTGGTTACTCGGGCAGCTTCTACCAGTTCGCCAACCGCGCCAAAGAAGCCGGCAACGGCGTAGTGGTGGATTGGCGCTTACCGAAAGAAGGCGCACCGCTGTGGTTCGACTCATTCGCCATTCCGAAAAGTGCCCAGAACGTCACTGAAGCCCACGAGTTCCTCAACAACCTGCTCGACCCCAACGTGGTGGCGCCGATCAGTGACTTCCTCGGCTACCCCAATCCGAACAAGGCCGCCATGCCACTGGTGGGCCCAGAGATCCGCGACAACCCCGGCCTGACGCCAACCGCCGAAACACAGAAAACCCTCTATGTGCTGCAACCGCTGCCGCAGAAAATTGAGCGTCTGCGCACGCGGGCATGGAACACCATCAAGTCCGGCACCTGATGGCATACCGGCGCAGCGGGCAATCTGCTGCGTCGCTTTACGGGCCAAGGCAATCTCCGCGTAAACGCGCTAACCACCGACCGCAGCACTCTCCAGC
>JAGGNC010000252.1 GCA_017886405.1 Pseudomonas sp.
TCATTACTGGGAGTTGATGCCTGAGTTTCAGGTGCAATTGGGTGATGCTTACTGGCTAGGCCTAAAGCCCTTTTGGGGCAAGCTTGATGAGTCGAGCTACGCCTCTGCAAACTTGTCGAATAGCATGCGCGTAGACAATGATTTGGATGGTCATACGCGCGGCTTACTGCTTTCCGGGATGAAAGGTTTCAGCCTAACGGAACGCGTAGAAGTGTCGATTAACGCCGCAGTAGGCCCCTATGTGATTTCGGCAGACTCCCACACCGAGGGCTCTAACGGAGGTGTGGTTGATGACAGCAAAGATATCAATGGCGTGCGTGGTCAGCTCGGCGTTGATGGCAAGCTCTTACTCACCCAAAGCTTGAGTTTGACCGCCTCTATGCTGATGGATTACTGGAGCAAGCAACCCTTTTACACCGGTGGTTATGTCGGTGATTGGGGTGGGCAGCCAGTCTGTACTCGAACGGGGCTGGGTGGCTCATTGGCCTGTGTGCCGCCGCGTGCGGTGGGTAATTACAATATCTCCACGGACTCGGTCACAGATCTGTTTTTTGGAATGGGTTTAGCCTACCAATTCTGAGGGCTTTTAACGCTCCTAACGGCGTGCATCCTCGACCAGAGACATCGGTTTAGCGCCATAGTAAAGCTCGCGGCGTGTTTGCAGTTTTGGGATTTTGGTGCATTGGCTTTAGATTGTTTCGTCGGATGCTTACCGGTTGCATTTTTTCTTTAGTTACTTTCTTGTTGGGTAAGCAATAAGAAAGTAACTCGCCGTTAGGGTGAAACTGGAAATAGACGTTATCAATAAATTTGGTCTGTCTCCAATTGTTAAAAGTTGCTCCTTTCGGCTTAGCTGCATATAAGTGTTAATCAAAAAGCCCCGCACAAGGCGGGGCTCTCAATTAACTAGCCACCCCAACATCCATGTAAGGCACAGCTTTAAGTAACGATGTTAGCCAGAATCAATCCCAGCTCAACGCCCCACCGGTCTGATACTCAATAACCCGCGTCTCGAAGAAGTTCTTCTCTTTCTTCAAGTCCATGATTTCGCTCATCCATGGGAATGGGTTAGTGGTACCTGGGTACTCTTCCTTCAAACCGATCTGGGTCAGACGACGGTTGGCGATGAACTTGAGGTAGTCCTCCATCATCGCCGCGTTCATGCCCAGTACGCCGCGCGGCATGGTGTCGCGTGCGTATTCGATTTCCAGTTGGGTGCCTTCCAGAATCATCTGGGTGGCTTCGTCCTTCATCGCGGCATCCCACAGGTGCGGGTTTTCGATCTTGATCTGGTTGATCACGTCGATGCCGAAGTTCAGGTGCATGGATTCGTCGCGCAGGATGTATTGGAACTGCTCGGCGACGCCGGTCATCTTGTTGCGCCGACCCATGGAGAGGATCTGGGTGAAGCCGCAGTAGAAGAAGATGCCTTCCAGCACGCAGTAGTAGGCGATCAGGTTGCGCAGCAGTTCTTTGTCGGTCTCCACCGTGCCGGTTTCGAACTTCGGATCGGAGATTGAACGGGTGTACTTGAGGCCCCAGCTGGCTTTCTTCGCGACGCTTGGAATCTCGTGGTACATGTTGAAGATCGCGCCTTCGTCCATGCCCAGCGATTCGATGCAGTACTGGTAGGCGTGGGTGTGGATCGCCTCTTCGAAGGCCTGGCGCAGAATGTACTGGCGGCATTCGGGGTTGGTGATCAGGCGGTAGACGGCCAGCACCAGGTTGTTGGCCACCAGGCTGTCGGCGGTGGAGAAGAAGCCGAGGTTGCGCATGACGATGCGGCGCTCGTCGTCGGTCAGGCCGTCCGGGGTTTTCCACAACGCGATGTCCGCGTTCATGTTCACTTCTTGCGGCATCCAGTGGTTGGCGCAGCCATCCAGGTACTTCTGCCAGGCCCAGTCGTACTTAAACGGTACGAGCTGGTTAAGGTCGGCGCGGCAGTTGATCATGCGTTTTTCGTCGACGGCAACGCGTGCGGCGGTGCCTTCCAGCTCGGCCAGGCCTTCGGCGATGTCGAGTTGGTCGAGCGAGGCTTTGGCACGGGCCACAGCGGCGCTATCGTTGCTGGCCACGGCGCGAGCTTCAACGGCGGCAGCACCGCCGACCTGGTCAAGCTTGTCGATGCCCATCTCTGCCATTTGGGCAGCGGTGTTGTTGGCTACAACGGCGTCAGCGCCGTCTTCCTTGTCAAATTCATCCCAGCTCAGCATGGCTTGGCTCCTGCTTGCGGGCCGGTGAAATAACCGGCCTGTATGGATATACAGATACTGCTAATTATGTTCCGTTGCGTACAGCGCGAAAAGCTAAAACGGGTACCGCTGGTCGGTGGGTGGCCCTGTCGGGCCTGTCCTCTACCGCCGTGCTGCACTCCCATGGGAATGCAGCGGGTAATAAGCGGGGAGGGCGGTGTTGCTAGCCCCTCTCCCTAGATGTTGCTTTTGATCTTGCTCGACGTCCGAGCGTGTAGCTGAGCGAGTGAGCGCTAGGCGCCTGGTCGGTTGGAACCCCTGAGCATACGACTGTATGTGATGGGGGCCGACCGATCAGGCAACAACGCGCGCGCCGCTCAGATGCACGCTTACTGGCACGCCTCACAATCCGGTTCGTCGATGGCACAGGCCTTTGGCACGGGCGCTGGACCGGCGCTCATTTCCACGTCCGGGGCCTTGGCCGGTGCTGCGCTCAGGCCGTCGTTGCCGCCATTAGACACCGCATTCAGTTTGCCGGTGCTGATGGTGGACTTCTCGGTGCTGGTCGCGGCCAGGGCACGGAGGTAGTAAGTGGTTTTCAGGCCACGGTACCAAGCCATGCGGTAGGTCACGTCGAGCTTCTTGCCCGAGGCGCTGGCGATGTACAGGTTCAGCGACTGCGCCTGGTCGATCCACTTCTGGCGACGGCTGGCGGCGTCAACGATCCACTTGGTGTCGACTTCAAACGCGGTGGCGTAGAGCTCTTTCAGCTCTTGCGGGATGCGCTCGATCTGCTGCACGGAACCGTCGTAGTACTTGAGGTCATTGATCATGACCGAGTCCCACAGGTCGCGAGCTTTAAGGTCGCGTACCAGGTAGGGGTTGATCACGGTGAATTCGCCCGAGAGGTTCGATTTCACGTAGAGGTTCTGGTAGGTCGGTTCGATCGACTGCGACACGCCGGTGATGTTGGCGATGGTGGCGGTCGGGGCGATGGCCATGATGTTGGAGTTACGAATGCCTTTCTGCACACGGGCACGCACTGGCGCCCAGTCCAAGGACTCATTCAGGTCAACATCGATGTACTTCTGGCCGCGCTGCTCGATGAGGATCTGCTGCGAATCGAGCGGCAGAATGCCTTTGCTCCACAGCGAACCCTGGAAGGTCTCGTAGCTGCCGCGCTCGTCGGCCAGGTCACAGGAAGCCTGGATGGCGTAGTAGCTGACCGCTTCCATCGACTTGTCGGCGAACTCGACGGCAGCGTCGGAGCCGTACGGGATGTGCTGCAGGTACAACGCGTCCTGGAAGCCCATGATGCCGAGGCCAACCGGGCGGTGCTTGAAGTTGGAGTTACGCGCCTGCGGGACCGAGTAGTAGTTAATGTCGATAACGTTATCGAGCATGCGTACAGCGGTGTTGATGGATTTTTCCAGCTTGGCGGTGTCGAGCTTGCCGTCTTTGATGTGGTTCGGCAGGTTGATCGAGCCGAGGTTGCACACAGCGATCTCATCCTTGTTGGTGTTCAAGGTGATCTCGGTGCACAGGTTCGAGCTGTGCACGACGCCCACGTGCTGCTGCGGGCTGCGCAGGTTGCACGGGTCTTTGAAGGTCAGCCATGGGTGGCCGGTTTCAAACAGCATGGAGAGCATCTTGCGCCACAGGTCTTTGGCTTGGATGGTCTTGAACAGCTTGATCTTGCCGCCGAACTGGGTCAGGGCTTCGTAGTACTCGTAGCGCTCCTCGAAGGCCTTGCCGGTGAGGTCGTGCAGGTCAGGCACTTCGGACGGGCTGAACAGGGTCCACTGGCC
>JAGGNC010000262.1 GCA_017886405.1 Pseudomonas sp.
GCGGCGCCCATGCCCTGGCCGAGCGCGCCACCGAGAAATTCGAAGCAGCGCGGGGCAAGGTTGCCGGCTTGCTTAATGCGCCAGATAACCGACAAATCATCTGGACCCGCGGCACCACCGAGGGCATCAATCTGGTGGCTTCAAGCTGGGGTCGCAGCCAGTTGCAGCCCGGCGATAGAGTTCTGGTTTCGGCCATGGAGCATCACTCCAATATCGTGCCCTGGCAGATGATTGCCAGTGAGATGGGCGCCACTGTCGAGGCGATTCCGGTGGATGCCAGCGGCACGCTGAACATGGCCGCCTTAGCCGACATGCTCGACGAGCGCGTGCGGATGGTCGCCTGTGCACAGGTCTCCAACGCGTTTGGCAGCATCAATCCAGTAGCAGACATCGTGCGCATGGCCCATGCCGTCGGCGCTTTGTGCCTGATCGACGGCGCCCAGGCCATCAGCCACTGGCCGGTAGATGTGCAGGCGTTGGACTGCGATTTTTACGTGTTTTCCGCGCACAAGCTGTTTGGCCCCACCGGGCTGGGCGTGCTGTATGGCAAGGCTGAATTACTGGAAAGCATGCCGCCCTACCAGGGCGGTGGTGAGATGATCGAATCGGTGAGTTTTGCCGGTACCACCTACAACCAGCTGCCTTACAAATTTGAGGCCGGCACGCCGGATATTGCCGGGGTGATTGGTTTAGGGGCCGCGGTGGATTATGTGCAGCGCCTTGATCGCGTCGCCGCAGCGGCGCACGAGCAGGCGTTGCTGGCCTATGCCGAAGCGCGTGCCAAAGCTACTCCGGGGATGCGCCTGGTCGGCACGGCGGCACACAAGACCGCCGTCATGAGCTTTTTGCTGGAAGGCGCCCACCCGCATGACGTGGGCATGTTGCTGGATCAGCAGGGCGTAGCCGTGCGTTCCGGCAACCACTGCGCGCAACCGATCATGGAGCAGTTCGGCATTCCCGGCACCGTGCGCGCCAGTTTCAGCATCTACAACACCTTTGCCGAGGTTGATCGGCTGTTCGAGGCGCTGGCCAAGGTCAGAGAGTTTCTATAGAAGGTCACACAGTTTTTTAGGAGTCATGGCATGAGCGTTGAATCCTTCGATCCGAGCCAGCAGCTGGTCACTGTCACCCCAGCCGCGCTGGACCACCTGCGCCGACAGCTGAGTAGCCAGGGCGGCAAGATGGTGCGCGTTAGCGTCAAGAAAAGCGGCTGCACCGGTTTTATGTATGTGCTCGATATGGTCGAGCAGGCCGGCGAGAGCGACCTGCATTACCGCCTGGATGAGCAGATCGAATTGCTGATCGAGCGCGACAGCTTGCCGGTGCTGTCCGGCACGCAAATCGATCTGGTCAAGGAAGGCACCAACTACCAGATCAGGTTCATCAATCCCAACGTCAAAGACCAATGTGGTTGCGGCGAAAGCTTCAGTGTGAGTTAAAAAATGGAACGACGTATGGTGGTTGCGCAGGCCGATTGCCCCGCGCGCCGAGTCCCTGATGGCACACCGCTGACCATCCCCAAAGATACCTTTGTGACCATCACTCAGTCTCTGGGGGGAAATTACACGGTGACCTATCAAGGCCAGATGGTTCGGATCGATGGCACCGATGCGGCCAATATCGGCCTGGAACCGGAGCTGCTGAGCTTCCCCGCGCCGACCGATGAGCTGATCCACGAATCCCAGGTGTGGGAAGCCTTGCGCACGGTGTTCGATCCGGAAATCCCGGTGGACTTGGTCAATCTCGGGCTGATCTATGCGGTTGAAATCGATCAGCAGGCCAAGCGCGTGGATATCCGCATGACCCTGACGGCCCCGGCCTGCGGCATGGGCCCGGTGCTGGTGGGGGACGTGGAGTATCGGCTGCGCCTGGTACCCAATGTGGCAACGGTAAAGGTCGACCTGGTCTTCGATCCCGCCTGGAGCCGTGAAATGATGAGCGAAGAAGCGCAGCTCGAAACCGGGATGTTCTTTTGAAAGTGTCAGGGTTGCACGAATACAGTTTGGAAGGGCTATAGGCATGAGTCAGTTCGGCACCCAGATCAGCAGCGACGACATCATCGAGACGTTATCTTTTTTCGATGACTGGGAAGAGCGCTACAAATACATCATCGACCTGGGCCGTGAACTACCGCCGTTAGATGCCGCCCAGCGTACCGACGAGCACTTGGTGCGCGGCTGCCAGAGCCAGGTCTGGCTGCTCAGTCAGCAGCGCGACAACCGATTATTCTTCGACGCGGACAGCGATGCCTTTATCGTAAAAGGCCTGCTGGCCGTGGTGTTGGCCGCCTATAACGGCAAACATCCGGCGGACATCCTCGACTTTGATATCGAGCAGTATTTCGCGCAATTGAACCTGGTCAAGCACCTGAGCGTCGCTCGCGGCAATGGCCTGCGGGCCATGGTCCAGCGCATCCAGGCGACTGCCGCCGCCGCCCTCTAGCCACACGCTGAGGCTGACCTGCGGTTAAACACTCAGCGAAGGCCTAAGCTGGCGAGGCCCTGGGCCACGGTCCAGGCCACCCGCCGCGCGGCCAACTGATCGCTGGCCAGGCCAAAGGCTTCCACCACCTGCGTCATCGAACGGCCATCGACCGCCTGACGAGCGGATCAATGGAGTCAGCGTCTGGATCAGTGGGTCAGAGACTGAGGTTTCTTGCCTGGTTGCAGCTGGCGCATTGATCCCGCTGTGGCTGTCCTCACTTGGCGTGCTGGTGAACGACCCAGTTTTGAACGCCGCGCTGCTTCTGAGTTCGCTGGCTTCATGTTGCGCCTTGATCTACCAAGGAGCGTACTTGCTGTGCCACGTCGGAGACCGCCTCAAGGCTGCTGCCGTTACCCAGGTAGTATTTGGCGCCGGTCTGATTCGCCGCCTGCGAAGCGGCCGAAAGCGAACCCTACCTGGAGGTGGCGCGCGAAGACCACCATCCCCGCTAGCGGGCGCGCTTCGACAAACCGGCGCAGCTTTTCAGCTGCATACGTCGCATAGGCGGCGATTGCTTCCTGGATGGGCGGCTGTTCGCGCAGGCGCTTGCCTAAGGAGCGATTGGAGCAGATCCCCTGTTTCGGTGGGACGCAGTCTTCCAGTTCCAGGCATGGAGTGCTGGAGGGCGGAAAACGCCTGCTTGTTTTATTTACACGCGAAAAGCTTACAGATCGCGGCGGCGCGGCCGATTACTTAGGGTGTAAGTGCTGCGTTCACCACTCTATGAGGTTTGCCATGCTGATGATGAATTCGCTGACTGACGTAGTAGTTATTCTGGGCCTGCTGCCACTTTTTTTCGGCCTGGCCCAAGTGGCTTACGGGGGTGAGCAATAAGGCTCACCCCCACAACTTATTGCAGATGCGCTGCACCGCCGCGTTCGCCGCGCGGCGGTCGAACAGCTCGGCATCGAAGCTGCCACCGACCCACTCCAGCGCTGCTCGGCCATCTTCGTCGAGGGGACGACGCTGGCTGATTGATTCGAGAAAGCCCTGGTAGCCAGGCACGCCGCCGATATCCTCGGGCGGGCAGGCGCGGGCGCCGGCTAGTACCTCGCACCAGGTGCCCTCGACTTCCGCCGGCTCGACTGCTTCCACGGCGATCACGTGCTGGGAGTTGAACTGGAAGGCTGTGGCAATGTGCCGATTGAGGGTTACCTGTTTTAGTACATGCGTTCAGCTGGCTGGCTTAGCTCGTTTTTGTCGTGGCTATATTTATCCTCATGATCATGAGGATTTTGTGAGAGGCCATATATTTTGAATGGCTGTCCTTGCGTTCGTGAGGATTTTTCCATGAAGCTGGAAATCGACACTCCTGAAAAGCTTGGCATGATCATCCGCGCCACTCGGAAAGCCTTAGATATGCGCCAAGATGATGCTGCTGGCAGCATTGGTGTAAGTGAAAATTTCCTCGGTAAGGTAGCGCGTGGCGGAGAGACCGTTCAGTGGGGCAAACTTTTCCAAGTCATGAAAGACCTGGGGCTCACAGTCATGTTTGAAGTCCCTGAAACCTT